>JANYKF010000304.1 GCA_025361665.1 Clostridiaceae bacterium | reverse complement strand
CCAGCGAAGATGGCACCGAGAAAGTCAGCGGCACCTTCATCAGTTTCGTGGGCGAGGACATGTGGCTGCAAATGGGTGACCGCGTACCCGCCAAGCCGGATTTCGCCTATGCCTCCGTGTTCAACAAGAAGAATGTCGACATCAAGGATTTGTCAAAGGGCTTTACACTCAAAACCGACATCTCCTACTTCAAGGGCGTGATCAAGGAGAATATCGTGAATCAGCCATAGGAGAAGGGTCGGATTGCAATTGGAAACTTCTGGAAGTTGAGTTGGATTGTTTGCGGAACTCTCTTTGACTGGTTCGTGAACCTTCGGGACACACGGCTTTCATCAGCCGAAACCGGATTGACAGCCTCGGGGGGCTGTGATATATTAATTTGGCTGTACCCGTTTAGAGTCCTGATTGTACAGGACCAGGCCCAAGATGGCCAATGGCGGAAATGAATGATGCTAGTGTGTCTTTGGATATGAGTCAGGGAAGGGGGCATTCCGAAAATGTCTGAAATGAGAAACAACAGGGGTTCCAGGGAACGTTCAGGCGCCCGCGGCGAACGCGGCGAACGCGGCGAGCGTTCCGGCGGACCGGGCGGGCGTATGAGACGCACCCGTCGCAAAGTATGCGCATTCTGTGCCGACAAGGTTGAAGCCATAGATTACAAGGATTTGATGAAGCTTCGCAAGTTCCTTTCCGAAAAAGGCAAGATCCTGCCGAGGCGTATCTCCGGAAACTGCGCGAAGCATCAACGCCAGATGACGACCGCCATCAAGCGCGCCCGACATGTGGCCCTGCTTCCGTACACCACGGACTGAAACCGGTCGCGGACAAAAATCGAGTGCATGTTCAGGGGCTGTCTCTCAAGAGGCAGCCCTCCATGCAGCATCATAGGATCCGAATGCTGACAAACACAGCCTGTAGATGTGAATCTATAGGCTGTTGCACCTTAGGGGAGGTTTCGCGATGAAAGTCATTCTGAAGCAGGACGACAAGAACCTCGGGAAAAAAAACGCCATTGTTGATGTCAGCGACGGGTACGCGAGAAATTTCCTGATTCCCCGCGGTTTGGCCATTGAAGCATCGAGCGCGGCCCTGAACGAGGCGAAAGCCAAGGTGCAGACAGAGAAATACCACAAGGATCACGAAGTCGACGATGCGAGGAAACTCGCCGGCATCCTGTCGGACCTCACCGTTGTCATGAAAGCGAAAGCGGGCGAGAACGGCAAGCTGTTCGGATCCATCACAAGCAAGGATGTGGCCGAGGCCTTGAACAAGCAGCACGGGCGCAATATCGATAAAAAGAAGTTCAACATGCCGGAGGCAATCAAAATGCTTGGCGAAGCGGAAGTGGAGCTCAGGCTCTATGCCGGCGTATCGGCCAGGCTGAAGGTGAAAGTGGAAAACGCGAATGGATAGCGGCCAGTTGGAACGAGTTCCCCCGCACAACCTCGAGGCGGAGCAGTCCGTGCTTGGGGCTTTGCTGATCGATCGGAACGCACTGTCCGAGGTCAGCGGGCGGCTGAAGCCGGAATCGTTCTATCTGGAAAAGCACCAGGAAATCTTCGAAGCCATCATGACGCTGTTTGAGGACAGTCTCCCGGTAGATGTGGTGACCGTGGCGGAAATCCTAGCCCGCCGGGGTACGCTCGAAAGGGTCGGGGATGTCGAGTATATCGCCAACCTGGCCACATCGGTTCCGACCACCGCCAACATCCGCTACTACTCGGGCATCATCGAGGACAAGGCGCTGCTGCGGAAACTCATCACCGTGTCCGGGGAGATCGCGGGCCACGGTTTGTCCGGCAGCCTGGAAGGCAACGATGTGCTGGCCATGGCAGAAAAAGCCATTTTTGACATTTCGCTGGGCCTCAACCGCTCCGGGCTGGAACCGCTCAGCAATGCCCTGGATCAGGCATTCACGCAGCTGGAGGAACTTTACCGGAACAAGAGCGATCTGACGGGCATCCCGAGCGGGTTTCGTGATCTGGATCGCAAAACGGCGGGTTTCCAGCGTTCCGACCTTATTCTGGTCGCAGCCCGTCCTTCCATGGGAAAAACCTCCTTTATTCTCAATGTGGTCGTCCATGCGGCGCTGGCCAAGATTCCCGTGGCCGTCTTCAGCCTGGAAATGTCGCGCGGCCAGCTGGTCAACCGCATCATCGCACTCGAGGCGATGGTGGACCTGGAAAGAATGCGCACCGGCAAGCTGATGGAGGACGATTGGACCAAAATCGCCCACGCGCTGGGTCCGCTCTCCAAAGCGCCCATTTACCTGGATGACAACGCCAGCTCGAACGTCATGGAAATGATGTCCAAGTGCAGAAAACTGAAAATGGAAAAGGGTCTGGGCATGGTGGTCATCGACTATATCCAGCTGATGGAAGGCAGAAAGAAAAATGAAAACCGCCAGCAGGAAATATCCGAAATTTCACGGGCGCTGAAAATCATGGCGAAAGAGCTGAATGTTCCGGTCGTCGCGCTGTCCCAGCTGTCACGCGCGCCGGAAACCCGTACGGATCACCATCCCATCCTGTCCGATCTGCGCGAATCCGGGGCCATCGAGCAGGATGCGGACATTGTCATGTTTTTGTACCGGGATGACTATTATCATGAAGACTCGGAAAAGAAGAACGTGATCGAGGTCATTCTGGCGAAACACAGAAACGGTGCGACAGGTACGATAGAACTGGCTTGGATTCCACAATACACGAAATTCGGAAACCTTGAGTTCACGCAATAGGGATATGGGTGCTCATGGAAACGACGCATCGCCTGACCCGTCACCTGGCGGACCAGATTTCAGCCCAATGGCCCAATGGGCCGTCCCGCCTGTTGCTTGGCGTGTCTGGCGGGGCCGATTCCATCTGCCTGCTTCATTTGCTTGAAAGTTTGTCCTGTGTCACCGGTTTCCGCCTTCACGCCATGCATGTCCATCACGGCATACGTGGAGAGGATGCGGATACCGACATGAAATTCGTGTCGGATTTGTGCAGGCGGCTCAACGTCCCTTTTCTTTTCGCGCGTGTTGATGCACCTGCCATGGCCGGCAGCGGAAAATTGTCTCTCGAGGATGCGGCCAGACGCCTTCGGTACAAGGTCATGTCGGAAACTGCCGAGCAATTGGGCGCCGATGCGCTGGTTCTTGCCCACCACAGGGATGACCAGGCCGAGACGGTGCTGATGCACCTGCTGCGGGGAGCGGCATCGGAAGGCCTCTGCGGCATGCACGTTTTCCGGGATGGCCTGTTTCGGCCGATGCTCGCCTGTCCGGGTTCGGAACTGCGTGCCTGCATGGTCGAAAACGGATGGGAATGGAGGGAAGATGCCTCCAACCGGGATGAGGCGCATCGCCGGAATGCCTTGCGGCATCGCTGGATTCCCCTGCTGCGCGGGCAGCTCGGGCAGGATCCGACTGGTCCGCTGGTTCGTTTCGCCGCCATACAGCAGCAGGAGCAGGCGTTTCTTTCGGTCCTGGCCCGGGAAGCAGCTGATAAGGCCGGCCTGACCGGAGGATGCGGCGGACCGGCGGATGGTGCAGGAAAGGAATCATCTGCAAATGCCGGTGCCCGGTTCGAGCAGTCCTCGGGTGCCGGTGCCCGGTTCGAACATTCCTCGGGTGCCGGTGTCCGGTTCGAGCAGTCCTCGGGTGCCGGTGTCCGGTTCGAGCAGTCCTCGGGTGCCGGTGCCCGGTTCGAGGCAGCGGCATTGTGCAGCCTGCCCGAAGTATTGGCGCGGCGGGTTGTCTTTCTGGCCTGGGAACGCGCTACAGGGAGTCGGAACAATCTGGAAACCGTGCATGCGGAGGCCATTCTTGGATTATGCCGGACCGGCCGCGCGGGAAGCCGCCTTTCTTTGCCCGGAAGCATGGAAGCGCGACTGGACGGCGAGTGGTGCTCTGTGGTGCCATCGGCAAAGCTGTGCGACCCTGGCGATGCAGCGGAACAGGAGATGTTTTGGCAAGTAAAGCTGGACTGGCCCGAAGTGCCCGGAGAAATCATACGAGTCCCTGTGCCGGAAGCGGCAGGATCCCTCCGGATTTCGCTCATTTCACTGGAAGACGCACGAACGGCCTATGGGTGCGATCTTCGGGGAAAAGAGTCGGAAAGAGGCCAACTGATTGATTCAAGCAGTGCTTCAACGGGTATTACCCTAAGAAACCGAAGACCCGGGGATGTGATTCGGCCTTGGAACGCACCGGGCACACGGAAGCTCAAGGAGTGGTTCATCGACAAGAAGATCCCTCGTGACGAAAGAGGAAAGATTCCCCTCCTGGTGTCAGGAAAGCAGATTCTTTGGGTTATTGGCCATCGGACATCGGTGGAGCTGGGCGGAACAGGGAAGGATGCATTCCTTCATGAACTGGTTTGGATTGTCGATTCATAGGATTGACTGATTTGGATTGTCGATTCAGGGGATTGACTGGTTTGGATAGTCGATTCAGGGGATTCATCCAGACTGCAGATACCGGTCATGACATGGAACCCTGAACCCGGAAATTGAGCAGGGGTCAGACGCAAGGAGGTGGACGTGAGTACATTGAAAGTGATGATTGGACGCGACGAAATTCGCAGCAAGACAAAGGAACTGGCCGCCCGCATCTCCGAAGACTACAAGGACAAGGACCTGCTGATGGTTTGCGTGCTCAAGGGCGGATTCATGTTCATGGCGGATCTGGCCCGGGAAATGACGATCGACGTGAACCTCGACTTCATCTCATGTTCGAGCTACGGCAGTGCAACCGTTTCCTCCGGGGTCGTGCGCATCCTCAAGGACATCGACTATGACATCACCGGCAAGCATATCCTGATTGTCGAGGATTTGATTGATACAGGGTTGACGCTCAAATATCTGAAGGACCTGTTTGCCGCCAAGGGGTGCGCTTCGGTCAAAGTATGCACCATCCTTGACAAGCCCAGCCGCCGCCGGGTCGTCATGGAACCGGATTATGAGGGCATCATCATACCGGATGCCTTTGTGGTGGGCTATGGTCTGGATTATGCCGAAAAATACCGGAATCTTCCGGATGTTTGTATCGTTTGTGACGATTGACTTTGTCTGACCTTTATGCTACGCTTTGGATATCAATGCATCAGCCGCTTCTTTTCCAGAATTTTCATTTTCATGGAGAAGCGGATGCGGGAGGTTGTTTCAGTTGAAAGGTGTGAAAGGTCTTAGTTTCTATATCATCATCTTCGTATTGATGATGCTCGCATTGACCATGTTCAACAACTTCGGCAATTCCACGGACATGAAATACTCCGATTTCCGTGCGCAGTTGCAGGGGAAGAACGTCAAGGCAGTTTATGTCCGGGTCGCCGATGCCGATGTGGTTCTCACGGAAACCAAAGGCGTCTATGAGAAGGATGTCCGGTACAAGGTCCGCATCCTCTCGCAGGATGTCTTTTTCGCGGATCTCATCGGCGCCGCAGACAAGGGCCTTATCAGCAATTACGACATTGAGAAGGAGTCCGGGATTCCCGGATGGTTCTGGCTCGAGATTGTCTCCCTTCTTGTCATGATAGGCGTCTTCGTCTTTATCTGGGTGTTTTTCATGCAGCAGTCCCAAGGCGGCGGCAACCGCGTGATGTCGTTCGGTAAAAGCCGGGCGCGCATTGCCAATGAAGATGGCAAGATGAAAGTCCGGTTCGATGATGTGGCCGGGGCCGACGAGGAAAAAGAGGAGCTTAAGGAAGTTGTCGATTTCCTGAAGGATCCCCGCAAGTTCGTGGAACTCGGCGCGCGGATTCCGAAAGGCGTGCTGCTCGTCGGACCTCCCGGCACGGGAAAAACCCTCCTGGGCAAAGCAGTTGCCGGCGAAGCAGGTGTTCCGTTCTACTCCATTTCCGGTTCCGATTTCGTGGAAATGTTCGTGGGCGTTGGTGCGTCCCGTGTGCGCGACCTGTTTGAAACAGCCAAGAAAAATGCCCCGAGTATCGTGTTCATCGATGAAATCGACGCTGTCGGCCGTCATCGCGGCGCGGGCATGGGCGGGGGTCACGATGAACGTGAGCAGACCCTCAACCAGCTGCTCGTCGAGATGGACGGGTTCGGTGTGAACGAGGGCGTCATCATCCTTGCGGCCACCAACCGCCCCGACATCCTGGATCCGGCGCTGATGCGCCCGGGGCGTTTCGATCGCCGCGTCACGGTCGGCTACCCGGACGTGAAGGGACGCGAAGCCATTCTGCGCGTGCATGCGAAGGGGAAACCATTCTCCCTGGATGTGGACCTGAAGGAAATCGCGAAAATCACGCCTTACTTCACGGGCGCGGACCTCGAAAACCTGTTGAATGAATCGGCCATCATGGCCGCCCGCAGGAACAAGAAGACCATCTCCATGGATGAAATCAAGGAATCCACCTTCAAGGTGATGATTGGACCGGAGAAGAAAAGCCGTGTGATGAACGAGCAGGAAAAGAAGCTGACGGCCTATCACGAAGCCGGACACGCGCTGGCCATCCGCGTCGCCTCCACAACCGACAAGGTGGATCGCGTTTCCATCATCCCCTCCGGCAAGGCAGGCGGCTACACCGTTCACAAACCGGAGGAAGACATCTCGTATCAGACACGTTCGCACCTGCTCGAGGGAATCGTGGTGGCATTGGGCGGCCGCGCTGCGGAAGAGATGGTACTCGGTGAAATCAGCACGGGTGCGTACGGAGACCTGAAACAGGCCAACAGCATCGCACGGAGCATGATCACCAAGTATGGCATGAGCGAGGAGCTGGGAAACCTGTTCTTCAGCGATGAGGACGATGAAGTGTTCCTGGGCAAGAGCTACGGCCACATGCACAGCTACAGCGAAGACGTGTCGGCGAAGATCGATGCCGAAGTGAAGAAAATCATCGACAACAGCTATGCGCGGGTGAAGCAGATCATCGGAGACAACATGGGAAAACTCCACGACATCGCCATGGCGCTTCTGGAAAAAGAGCGTCTGGAAGGTTCCGAGTTCGAAGAAGTCTTCAACAACGGTTTCACCGCGATGGTCGTTCAGCCCGTGTGACAGCCGGCAAGTGCATACAAAGTGTATGCAAAGGCAGAGGACCCGGTGTCAGAATGAATAACAGGCCAGTGATGGAAAGAGGATTGATTCCCGGATGAAAGGGTTTCAATCCTCTTTTCTTCCATAATGAACCAACCTTGAATTTTCACCGTCAAATGGGTATCATCCAATCAAAGGGAATCATCCAATCAAAGGGTATCATCCAATCAAAGAGAATCATCCAATCAAAGGGAATCATCCAATCAAAGGGAATCATCCAATCAAAGGGACTTTTTCGGTTGCGGCGAAGCAATGCGGGTCGCCAATTCACCCAAGGGAGGCATACCATGAGAGATCATTCGAGGGCAAATCCCTGCATTTCCCGTCCCAAGGAGCAAACAAAAGCCAAGTCCGGCAGGAACACGCGAGGCCTTGTCAAGGTGGCGGGACTCCTGCTGCTTCTGGCATTGCTGTTTGGCATGACTTCCTGCGGGTCTGCAGGCTCGCCAGCCGTCCGAAACGACTCCTACGCGCAGACAGTATATGACAAGGCGGGTTCCTCCGTTGCCGCGGTTCCGCCTGCCGAGGCGGGCAAAGGTGCCGCCGATGGTGGTTCCGTTGCGCCAGCCTATTCAGAATCCATTTCATCCACGACCGACAAGGGTAACGGCGGAACCGGCAACATCAACCAGCCTCCTTCGGCGCCCGGCGACCTTGGACGGAAACTCATCCGGGATGGCAATGCCGACATGGAAACTGCGGCATTCGAGAATACGGTCAACGGCTTGTATGAAATGGTCAGGATAATCGGCGGCTTTGTCGAGGCACAGTCCATTCAGGGGGGAGGGCTCAACGACAGTACCCTGCGAAAGGCGTCCATCACCATCCGTGTGCCTTCTGCAAAGTTTGACGAGGCGATGTTCGGGCTTGCCAAACTGGGCACGGTTGTGAGCCAGGCGACCAACAGCACGGATATCACAGACCAGTATGCCGACACGGAAACCAGGGTACGCAATCTCAAGATACAGGAAACGCGCATTTTGGAGTTGATCATGAAAGCGGGAAAGCTGGATGAAATCGTCACCCTTGAAGGACGCCTTTCCGAGCTGCGCTATCAGATTGAAAGCATGGAAAACTCGCTGAAGAATTTTGACAGGTTGCTGGAATACAGCCGCATTTCCCTCCAGATATCGGAAGTCGTGAAGGTGTCCGATGTGAAACCGGTTCCCAAGACACTGGGCGAAAGAATCAGCCGGGCCTTCGATTCCGCCTGGACCGGTTTTGTGGAAGGATCTCAGGATTTCGCCGTCTGGTTTGTCAGAAACATGTTCACACTGCTCATTCTGACCATTGTTTTCCTGATTCTCTGGAGCCTGGTGCGCAGAAGCAGCCGGAAACGGAAGGCAGCCAAAGCGGAACGGGTAATGCAGCACCAGCCGTATCCTCAGCCTGTCGGGCAAGGACCCTTTCCAGTGGGGCCGATGAACCAGGCCGTGAACCCGAATCCGCAGCAGCCAAACCCGAATGCCGACAAGTAAGTGACATGGAAGTCATGGAGTTGGAAGAACGCTATCGAGCACGCCATGAAGAGCGCCATGAAGACCACGACGAAGAGTTCAAAGAGCCTTCAGGCCACTACATTGCCTGCGGGCCTTTTCTTTGGTATACTTGCGACAGGACTTATGCAGTAGCAGGAAATGTATAACAGTTTGACCATGGTAGGAGTTCAAAATAATCTGGCCAATGCCTCAAAATGATCCTTGAAAACATATTGCTGGTTG
>JANYKF010000133.1 GCA_025361665.1 Clostridiaceae bacterium | reverse complement strand
TCCCAACGCACAGCATCCCAACGCACAGCATCCCAACGCACGGCATCCCAACACACAGCATCCCAACGCTGGATGCCTCGCTCGCAGTGCTTTGGAGCGGGATGGACAAGGAATCGGTACGGTAGGCTTCGCTTGCGGTGCAGGCACGCTTGGCAGAGACGCTTGGCAGAGACGCTTGGCAGAGACGCTTCCTTATTTGCCGATCTGTTCCGTCCCTGAATATGCGATGGTTCAAAACGGATGGTCCGGTCTTGTGAACCGGCCGGGTGATGGGGTGGACAACCGGTGGACCTGGATGGGAATCCACCGTACGAAAGCCGATTCCGGGCAGACAAGCGCTTCAAAAGATCAATCCGGGAAAACCCCTGCTTCAAAAGATCAATCCGGGAAAACCCCTGCTGCAGGAGATCGATCCGGGAAAACCCCTGCTGCAGGAGATCGATCCGGGGAAACCCCTGCTTCAAAAGATCAATCCGGGAAAACGCTGGTATTGGGTGTTCCGAGCGTTCTCAACACCTTGAATCCTCTGCTTGCCGACAGCAAAAACGAATGGCGCGTCCTGCAGCTTCTGTGCAGCCCGCTTTTCGATCTGGATCCGGTCACATTGCAGGAAGTGCCGATTCTCGCCAAGTCCTGGGATTTATCAGGATGGACGGATTCGGATGGAACGGAATTCATGAAAGTGACATTCCATCTGCGCGCGGGGGTTTTTTGGCAGGATGGCGCGCCGTTTGCCGCGCAGGATGTGAAATACACAATTGACCTGCTCAGGAAGAGTCAGGATGCCAATTTTGAAGACATCATCAGCCGAATCGACGATGTGATTGCACCGGACAAGGAAACAGTGGAGATCTACCTCAAGGATAAGGGGTACCGGTGTCTGTACGAACTGGCCTGGCTTACCTTTCTGCCGGAACATATCTGGAAAAACGTTACTGACACGGTGAATTGCAAACCGTGGCTTGAAACCAATCCGCTCAAGGAAAACCTGACAGGGTTGGTCGGGCAGGGGCCCTTCCGGCTGGAGAAATCCGGCATTGTGGATGGGAACCTGCAAAATGGCCTGACGCTGGTTTGGGATCCGGCGTATGACCAGTCCGTAGTGGCGAAAGCCATCCGGGATAGGAAATAAAACGGAAGCGGGCAGGGCATGAAAAGGAAATGAACCGCAATGGCAAAGGCTGCAGACATAGGAATCGCAGGGGGGGAGCATGATGAAAAGACTGGCAACTGCTGTTTTGGCCGCACTGCTGGTGATAGGTGCCGTGACCGGCTCCTTTGCCGGGCAATATGGCACCGACTTCAAATATAAGAACCTCAAGGAAATGGAGGACGACGGATGGGTAATCTACCGTCGCGGGGGCGTATCCCTGGACAAGAACGGCGTAGTACTCGACGGCACCGGAGGCACATGCAGCATATTCATTACCAACAACCTGCCCGGGCAGGTTCTCGACTGGAAAGCGGGGGCGAGGGGCGCTTGGCTTGGCGGCAAAGGATCGAGCTGGCTGGATGTGGGTGTCAATACGGAAAAGCATCAATACATGTGCCTGCTCGATGGCTCAACCGGCAGCTATTATCTGCTGCGGGACGGCATCGCGGTTGCCCAGGCGGCAGGGTACAGCGGCATTGCAAACCAGATGGCGGAGATGTATATCGAGAAGCTGGGCAGTACTATTTCCATCAGCGTCAATGGCAAGGTGATGGGGACCTACAAGGAAACGGACCCTTCGCGCGTTGTGACAGCCGGCATCATTTCCCCTTACGGGTCAGCCGCGCGATATGTCTGGGCCGGCGTGTTCATCCCCGAAACTTCACTCGCCGGCGGAACCGGGGATCCGGCAATCTCGGGGGACGGAACGGAAGCGGTCACAGGTGAGGGAGACACCGGTCCAACTCCTCCGGAAGAGGCCCCGCCGGAAACGCCGGCTGCCAATCCCCAATGGGAGAATTATGATCCAAGCCAGATTCCGGATATTTCCACGATCACAAATCCGCAGACGGGCATTCAGGACAACCCCGGGACAGGGATGGTTCCGACCCTGCTGAATACCGAGGAACCAATTCCCGCCCCTCCGCCACCTCCTCCATTGACGGAAGATGCAGCCGAAGGTTCCACTGCAGGTATGGAAACCGGAACGACCCCACTGAAGCCAAGCATGTACACGCCGGTCTGGATTGTCGTGAATCCCTGTCTTTTCGTGATGAATACCAATCCTTCGGAAGAGAATTCCGGTGCGGCGGCAGAGGCGGGTCATTTCCTGTTTACCGGGGTCGGGCAGATTCCCTATGTCAATATCGCCGATGCGGCGGATGCGCCTGCCAGCAGGAGCAGAACCTGTTTGACGCGGGAATGATTGCCCCGGAAACCCACAATGCGGATTACAACCCGTATGGTGGCAGCCAGCCCAGTTATTACGTTACCATCAATACGCATGTCAGCGGCAATTTCACAACCCAGGCACCCGCGCAGTCTGCAGTGGCCATCATCAGCGCCCAGATAACGGATGCCAATGGAAACATCGTGTATGAGAACAAAATCACGGCAGCCTCATCCCAGGGTCAGACCCTTGACAATCTTCACTGTCAGGCGGCCCAGGGGATCAATGCATATATTCAGGGCATCATCAGGAAATAGCATGTATAATGGAAGGAACTGAGCACGAGCGCGGCGAATCTGATGGAATGGCCAAACTACACACAATGAGGGTGCGACATGCATAGACCGGCCAACAATTTGCGATTTTCCCTGCTCCACGGACTCTACTGGTCATCCTTCTGCATCCTCTACAGTTTCCTTGTGCCGCTGTACAGGCATTACGGCTTCAATGACGTAACCATTGGATTCCTTTCCATGACCGGTTCCTTGGCTTCCATGGTCGTCCAGCCCCTTTGGGGATTGGTCTGCGACCGTACGGGCAGAATCAAGGGCATCTTCACGGCGATGGTTCTTTTGTCCGTTTTTGTCTCATATGGGCTATGGCTTGGCAGGATCAGCGCCGGGTGGATGTTTCCCATTGTTTTTCTGCTTGCCTCGACCTTCGTGTCGATGGGTACGGTACTCGACTCATGGGTCATGAAAATGGGCAACGAGGGACACAGCGTCCGGTTCAGCATCACGCGCGGCATCGGATCCCTTGCCTTCGCGGCAACCTCTTTTGGTTTCGGCCACCTGTTGGATGCAGCCGGCATGACCATCATCCCGCTGGCATTCACATTCATGGCGCTCCTTCTGGCCGGGACAGCCGCGTTGACACGGGCACCCGTGCACATCAATCAGCGCCTGTTGGCGGAAGACACAATGCCGGGGCCGGTGAAGCACCCTCTTGCGGCATTTTCCGACCTCGCGAAAAATCGTCGTTTCGTGATGCTGCTTTTTTCCATGATGCTCGTGTTCATCGGAACAGGCGCCTCCATTGTGTTCATGCCCGTCCGAATGGCAGAACTCGGGGGCACCAATGTCGCAGTGGGCACCGCCATGACCGTGATGGCCCTCAGCGAGGCGGCGGCCATGCTTTCGCATCACCGGCTTGCGAAACGCTTCCGGAATGAACTCCTTCTCGCGGTCTCACTTTTCTTTTTCATCGTGAAGATCCTGGTGCTGGCTTTTGCGCCGAGTGTTGCGCTGCTGATTGCTTCTCAAGTCTTCCAGTTTTTCTCCTTCGGACTCTATATGCCTTCCGTTATGCACCATTTGAACCATATCGTGGGAGAACGGCAGCTTACGACAGCCATGCTGCTGTTCGCATCCGGTTCATTCGGCCTGGGTATGATGATCGGGAGCAGCACGGGGGGTATTCTGTCCAGCATGCTGGGTGTACAGTCCATGCTGCTGATCCTAGCCTGCGTCACGGCCTGCGGCTTCCTGCTTCATCTTGTCTCGAGCCGGGAGCGGGTTTGCAGCTGAGCCGCAAAGCTCCGGTGAAGCCCGAATGATGCGGCAGCTCAAAGGAGACAGTCCTGTTGGAATATCGGAAAGGAATGAATCAACATGAAGATGGAAACCATGCGCAGCCGTGAACGGGTTCTGAATGCGATTGAACACAAACCGGTCGACCGTACCCCCATTGATCTGGGAATGCATTACTCCACAGGCATCTCCGCATTTGCCTACCGAAACCTGAGAAGGCATCTGCATTTGCCGGAAAGGGAAATCGAGGTCATCGATCCGTCGCAGTTCCTGGCCCGGGTGGACGAGGATGTCCTGCAACGGTTTCACTGCGACTGCGCGCTTCTGCATCCCGGGTTCAGCCGCACCATGACCTGGAATCCGAGAGGGGATTACCATTTCAGGATTCCACAGGCGCTGAACCCCGTTCTTCGGGAAGACGGCAGCTGGTTCGCGACGGATGGTTCGCCGGGAGTCGGGATTTGCATGCCCAAAGGAGGATTCTTCTTTGACGGGACGGGATACGACCTGTTTGCGGAAGACGAAGAAACACTCCTTGAACGCTATGCCCGTGAAGCGGAAAGGCTGTACGACGAAACCGATTATTTCACCATTTACATCGGTTTCAGCGGCTACCATGGGGATATCGACTATCTCTGCGATATGGTTACGGATCCGGATCGTGTCAGGGAGCTGAACCAGAAAAGCTTCGAATGGAATATCTCCCAGGTCTCCAAGCTGATTCGGCGGATGGGAAAGACCATTCAGGGAATCGCTGTGGGAGGGGACTGGGGAACCCAGAGTGGGCCTTTTGTCCGTCCATCCCTGTATGAAGAGCTATGCTTCCCCTATTTGAAGAAGTTCTGTTCCTTCGTGCATGAAAACAGCGATTACAAGATATTCAACCACAGCTGCGGCGCTGTCAGGGAATTCATCCCGTATTTCATCGAGGCAGGCATCGACGTGCTGAATCCGGTGCAAATCTCCGCGGCCGGGATGGACCCCAAGGCGCTGAAAAGGGATTTTGGCGACAGGATGTCATTCTGGGGGGGCGGATGCGACACGCAGAGCGTGTTGAACCTGGGGACCCCGGAAGACGTGGAAAGAAATGTTCGGTATCTGATGGGGATATTCGGGAAAGACTCCGGCTTTATCTTCAACCAGGTCCACAACATCATGGGGGATACGAGGCCCGAAAATATCGTGGCCATGCTGGATGCCGCCTATGAGAGCAGCTTTGGCCCGTGGTGAATCACCCACTCATGATTTTGACATATTCACTGATTCCTTCTGATTCATTTTAGGCCTGTCATGCAGAAATCAAATGCTTCTGGCTGGAGGTCATCGCGTGGTCATCAGGAAGTACGAGCCGCTGAACAGGTATCTGCAGAATCTTCGCATCGAAGTCAGGGATATCTGCTCTCTGGAAGCGGATAAAGAATGGAATTTCCCCATCCACAGCTCACCGATCAACCGGCTGTATTTCGTGACCGGCGGACTCGCGTCCATCAGTGACGGCAAAAGCACCATCATGCTGGAAAAAGGCAATATGTACCTGATTCCGGTCAACGCGCCCTATGCGCTGCGTTGTGAAAAAAGCATGCAGAAAATCTATGTGCATTTCACGGCGGAAATCCTGCCGGGACATGATATCTTTGAGGAAAACCGGATCTGCGTCAGCCATCCATATGACTCCGCCATGCTGGAACAAATGCTTGGAAGGCTTGAGAGCCAATCTCCAGGCGATTTCCTGGCAATCCAGGCATTGCTTTTCGACGCGATGTCCCACCTGCTTGTTCCTCCGGCGGAGGGTCTGGACGAATGGTTCAACATGCTCTTGAAGTACAAGGACCTGTACCGTTACGTCAAGGATAATTGCCATGCCAACATCAGCATCGGGGAATTGGCCAGCGCACTGTACATGTCTCCCGCCACGCTCTCCAAGGCATTCAGGGCGGATATGGGCTATTCCCTCAAAAGCTACCTGAATCGGAAACTCATCGACAAAATCAAGGAGCATCTGGTTTTGACGGACCTGGGCCTGAAG
>JANYKF010000096.1 GCA_025361665.1 Clostridiaceae bacterium | reverse complement strand
CGATCGGCGACAAAAAGCAGCAGGTCACCTGTTTCGGCATCCAGCCGCGATTTGAACGCGGACAAGGTCTCTTCCGTGAGGAACTTGGCAAAGGATGACTTGAAGCCGCCTTCTTCCAGCGCAATCCAGGCAAGGCCCTTCGCCTTGTAGGTCTTCGCGACATCCCCGAGTGCGTCGATTTCCTTGCGCGAGTACTTCGCCGCGCAGCCTTTCGCATTGATGGCCCTGACACTGCCGCCCGCGGACACCGCATCGGTGAACACCTTGAACCCGGAATTCGCCGCGAGATCCGAACAATCCGTCAATTCAAGCCCGAAACGGGTATCCGGTTTGTCGGATCCGTATCGGGACATGGCTTCCTCGTAGGAGAGTCGTTTGAAAGGAACGGCCACTTCGACGCCAAGGACCTCATGGAAAGCTCTTTTGAGAAACGCTTCGTTAACGGCGATCACGTCATCCACATCGACAAATGCCATTTCAAGGTCAATCTGGGTGAATTCCGGCTGGCGGTCCGCGCGCAGATCCTCGTCCCGGAAGCACCTTGTGATCTGCATGTAGCGGTCGAAGCCCGCCACCATCAGCAGCTGCTTGAACAACTGTGGCGACTGGGGCAGGGCGAAGAACTTCCCGGCCTGCACCCGGCTTGGAACCAGATAGTCGCGGGCGCCTTCCGGGGTGCTTTTTGTCATCATCGGCGTTTCGATTTCCAGGAATCCCTCGTCATTGAAAAAATCCCTCGTCACCTTGGCAAGACGGTGCCGCAGCATCAGGTTTTTCTGCATGTCCGGCCGGCGCAGGTCGAGATAACGGTATTTCAGGCGCAGCATGTCATTCGCCGTAATGTTGTCTTCGATGTGGAAAGGCGGCGTCTCCGATTTCGAGAGAATTCTGAATTCCTCCGCGACCAGCTCCACGGCGCCTGTTTCCATGTTCGGGTTGATCACCGAGGCGTCGCGTTTGGACAAGACACCCCTGACAGCCACAACGAATTCGGATCGGACCTGCACGGCTTTCGCATGCAGATCGGCGTGCGTCTCGCTGTTGACGACGACCTGAAGGATGCCGCTGCGATCCCGCAGGGTGATGAACAGCAGGGCTCCCAGATCCCGACGCTTCTGCACCCATCCCATGACGGTGATTTCCCGTCCGACATCCGCTGTCGTCACATCCGCGCAGCGATGCGTGCGCTTTATTCCCTGAATGCTCTCCGCCATGAAACCTCCCCTGGTGATGGTGTATTTGCCAAACAGTGGCCGTTATGCTTCCTTGAATTTGAGCAGCCGATCGGTCAGCGAGTCGAGGCTGATATCCTTGCTTTCCCCGCTTTTCATGTCGCGCAGCGCGGCGCGGCCGGACTCGATTTCATTGTCACCCAGGACCATCGTGTAGCGTGTGCCCATTTTATCCGCGTATTTCATCTGCGCCTTCACGCTGCGGCCCATCACGTCCTTCACGCAGGAAATGCCTTTGCGCCGCATGTCGCAGCACATTGTCTCCACAGCGGCAATAGCCCTGTCGCCGATGCTGCCGATGTAAATGAGCGGTGGCTCCGGCAAGGCGATTTCCAGGCACTGGCTCTCCATTTCCATCAGCAGGCGCTCCACGCCCAGGCCGAATCCGATTCCCGGGGTCTTCGGCCCGCCGCAAGCCTCCATCAGGCCGTCATAACGGCCGCCGCCGCAGACCGTGCCCTGGGTGCCGATGTTGCGGGAAACGAATTCAAAGACCGTTCGCGTGTAATAGTCCAATCCACGCACGATTCCCTTGTCAATCGCATACCGGATTCCCATGATTTCCAATTTCGAGCATAGTGCGTCGAAGTGGCCGCGGCAATCCTCGCAGATGTGATCCAGCAGTGCCGGAGCCTGTTTCACCTGCTGACGGCAGGATTCCTCCTTGCAGTCGAGGATGCGCATGGGGTTGCGATCGTACCGGTCCCGGCATGTTTCGCACAGCGTGACGATGCGGTCCGACAGGAATTCCCTGAGGATTTGGTTGTAGTCGGTGCGGCAAACCGGGCAGCCGATGCTGTTGAGGTTCAGGGACAGGTTCCCGATGCCGAGACGTTCGAAGAAAAGTGCCAGGAGTGAGATGATTTCCGCGTCCGCTGCCGGATCCGCCGCGCCGAACAGTTCCATGCCGAACTGGTGGAATTCCCGGTAGCGGCCTTTCTGCATCTTCTCGTAACGGTACGCCGTGAGGTTGTAATACAGTTTGACCGGTTGCGCCTGTGAGGACATGCCATGCTCGATGTAGCTGCGCACGACGCCGGCCGTGCCCTCCGGACGCAAGGTAAGGCTGCGGCCGCTCTTGTCCTCAAAGGTATACATTTCTTTCTGGACAATGTCGGTTGTCTCTCCCACGCCGCGAAAGAACAATTCGGTATGCTCGAAAACGGGAATGCGGATTTCCCGATATCCGAACTGCGCGCACAACGTCGCGAACATGCGTTCCACATGCTGCCAGCGGTGAATGTCTTCCGGAAGAATGTCGTTCGTTCCCTTGGGTGCCTGGATCAGCATTTCATCACTCCATACGCGGGTTCCGCGATCCATTTGCAGCTCTTGCGGACTCATCTGCAGCCTTGCCGATTCACAGCATTCGCGCAGATTCACTGCATTCGCACAGATTCACTGCATTCGCGCGGATTCACTGCATTCGCGCGGATTCACAGCATTCGCGCAGATTCTCTCAGATTCTCTCAGATTCGCACTGAATCGCTCAGATTCGCACCAATTAGGCCTGGCCATTTCGGTAAAAAAAGGCGCCATCCGCTGAGGGACATGCGCCGCGCGCCCTTCCCCATTCTATACGGGCGCCCATCCGTTGTCAAATCCGCAGCAATAGCAGTACCATCGCCACCAGCGCCAGGACCGCCAGCTCCCCTTTCATCACCCTGGCCAGAATCCGGTTCATCTTCACCCCGAAATACTCGGAGGTCATGACGCCGCACAGGTGCATCGGCGTGATCATGTTGCCGATAAACCCGGACACATAGGCGCAGGCGACGTACAGGAGGTTTGCCGTCAGTCCCATCGGTGCGAGGATGGGAAATGTGAGTGAAATGGTGGAGAGGGAAAACCCCGATGAAACACCGGCCACCATGGGCAGGAGTACGAAAAAGACTTCTTTCGGAAGTCCGAGCGACGTCATCCCATCCAGCATCTGACCAACCAACCCGGATTGGGTGAAGATTTCCATGAAAATCATCACACCGAGGATAATAAGGATGTATTTGGGCTGGAACGCGTTCTTCACGACGAGGCCAATCTTCTTCAGCGTGAAACGGCGAAGAGCAAACAGGGTTGCCAGCGTGATGACGGCTGCAATCTCCAGATCAAACGGCACATGAAGCTGATTGAACACCATGTAGAGGAAGATGATTTCCACAACCGGGAATGCAGCCTTTGCGAAGCCCCGCCAGGCATCCCTGCGGGAACCGGTTTCTACATGCGGAAGCGCATCCACCTCCCGGCGGGTCATCATCCAGCCGACCCAGGCATGGAAGACACCGAATGCCATCACGGGAAGGGACACCTGGAATACGTTCAGTCCCAGGATTTTCGAAGCGGCGATGGCGGATGGATACAGGAAAAAGCAGTCCTGCCAGACATGCCGGAACCAATAGTTCACAAAAGCCTTTGTCTCCTGGGAACTGCGGTTTCCCGCCACTTCCTCCACCATGGGGCATGAAAACCTTGCCCCGCCGGGAGAAGGCAGCATGCCGATGACGGCTGGCATCAGGTAGGCAACCGCTTTTCCGTTTCCGACAAGCTGTTTCAGGCTCTGAGCCAAGGATGAAAGCATTCCCTCATCACGCATGGAACGTTCCAGGATCATGATCAGCACGAGGATGGCGATCGTGCCGAGGCAGCGTTCGGACAGAGCCCCCTTTGCGGCGGCGGAAAGTGAAACTCCAGGCGGCATCCGTGTTGCGACCACTACGACAAGGCTGTCGATGAGCAGGATGATTCCGATGTTCACTTCCCTGCTCATGAGCCAGACCGTGAGGGCAATGGCGGATATGGCGATGACGGCTGTCAGCATCGATTTCCTCCGTCCCGCGGTCCATTGGGTGAACCGTGCGGTTCATGGGCGATCCATGCTGTCCGGCCCCCATGTTCATTGTTCGATTGTAACCGATTCACAGGGGATTGGGCAACCCGGAAAACCGGCAGGGTGAAATCCGGTACGGAAATGCGGCGGATATGCGGAAATATGCGGAAATGAGGCCTTGAAAACCGGTTGCGCGGGATTCAGACTGGAAATTCAGCCCGGAAAACCGGTTGCGCGGGATCCTGATCGATGTTATAATACAAAAGCTGAAACGAATCCGTTTCCATTCCAGATCCATTAGCTCAGTTGGTAGAGCACTTGACTTTTAATCAAGGTGTCCGGAGTTCGAATCTCCGATGGGTCACCACACAAAAGCCGCTGCCTGAAAAGGTTTGCGGCTTTTTCATTTCAGATGATTTGTCTGGTTTTTGCTGATTTGTCGACCATTTGACTACCGGATGACTACCGAGACATCATGGTGTAAGAAACGGGTACACAAGTGCTAAACTACGTACATACGTTTTCTGGATGATTATCGGGAGGGCCTCATCGTGGGGAGAAAAGCCGTTGTCTTGTTGCCTCAAACGGAGAAGCTTCGCGCAGAGATGGGCGAACAGATCAAGTTGGCCCGCTTGTGGCGGAACCTGCCTGCTGAGCTGGTTGCTGAACGTGCCGATGTCCGCCGCTCCACGCTCTGCGCGGTGGAGAAGGGAACTCCGTACGTGGCCATCGGGATTTACGCAGCCGTACTTCACGTCCTCAATCGAATATTCAGAAGAGTGGTTGTTGGGTGCATCCGGAAACGTTCTGCTCGATCCGGGCCTGTTTCTGTACAGAGGCAGACAACACACACCGCTGGATCAACGAATGTTCGCCCTCCTCCCATGGACCACGCTGCGAACATTGGAGTCTGCTACGCTTGCCCTGGAAGCGGACAGGGATGGAATGCTGGAGATATGGTTGAATCTCTTGTTGGCACCGGGTTCCTCGCTTGGTGGAGCAAGGCCCAAGGCAGCCGTGCAAGGGGAGGATGGACCCCTTTGGATTGCCAAATTCCCTTCCAGAAAGGATTCCATCGACACAGGATTTGTCGTCACTCCTCGATTCCCGAATGGCACGAATCACATGTTGCATACTCCTAGCATCCAGGCGATCGATGTCTACCCCTTGATCCCCGCCATCGTGATCCCCTGCACGAAGTGCTTCTGCGCGGCCAGGAACACGATGCAGATCGGCAGCACGGTCATTGTGGATGCGGCCATAATCAGGTCAACCTGACGGCCACGATCGTTCTGGAACGCACCGAGACCAACGGGCAGCGTGAACAGATCCCGCGAGTTGACCGAGATCAACGGCCAGATGTATGAATTCCAGGAAGCCATGAACAGGAAGATGCAAAGCGCCGCCATCACAGGCCGCACAATCGGCAGGATGACCGACCGGAAGGTGCGGAACTGTCCGCATCCGTCGATTTCCGCCGCGTCGATGAAGTCCTTCGGAATGTCCTGCATGAACTGCCGCATCAGGAAGATCCCGAAGATGTTCACGAAATACGGCACCGTCAACACCAGGAAGGTGTTCGTCCAGTGGAAGGCCACCATGATTCGGTAAAGCGGGACCATCAGCGTGTCATAGGGGATCATCATGCAGGCCAGCATCGTCAGGAACAGCACATTCTTACCACGAAATTCATACTTCGCGAAAATGTAGCCCGCGATGCAGCTCGTGAACAACCCGACCACTGTGTTCAGCACCCCGGTCACAAGGCTGTTCGCATAATACTGGAGGAACGGGATCCCTTCCAGCACGCGCTGATAGTTTTTCAGTGTGGGCTGTTTCGGGAAAATCGTCGGCGGCATCTGCAGCAGTTCAGTCTGGGTTTTCAATGAGGAAAGGGCCATCCACAGGAACGGCAGCAGCATGGCCAGGGAGCCGACCAGCAGGAGGATGAAGACAAGGATTTGACCCGGTGTGGCCTTTTTCTTCTTTCGGTAGGTCCGGCTCATTTTGCATTCCTCCCCGTCTTCCGGCTCTTCGCCCCCGGTTCGGGCTCTCGGCTTGCGGCCCATTGCGCGAGGCTGACAATCAGGATCAGGACCAGCAGGACCAGGGAAAGCGCGGAGGCATACCCGATGTTGCTGTTCTTGATGCCGTTGTTCATGATCAGCAGCATCAGCACCATCGTGCTGGTTCCGGGCGTACCGTCTGTCAACACCTTCACCGGCGTGAACACCATGAAGGAGGCAATGGTCGACATGACACTGACGAACAGCAGGGACGAGCGGATCATCGGCAGGGTGACGTGGCGGAGCTGGGAGGCCTCGGATGCGCCGTCAATGCGCGCAGCCTCATACAGGGACGGGTCGATGCCGCGGATGGCGGCCAGGATCACGACTGAATAATACCCGACGATGGACCAGACCTCGATGGCGCTGATCGCCTGCAGGGCTTGTCCGCTCGAGGTGAGGAAAGGCTGCGGCGGCAGACCCGCCGTCTTCAGCAACGCGTTCAGGAGGCCGAAATTCGGGTGGTACAGCCAGTTCCAAATCAAAGCGATGGCAACGGCCGATATGACCGATGGCAGGAAGAAGGAGAAGGTGAAGATTTCGCGCCAGCGATCCTTCTGCAGGTTCATGGCCGCCGCGGACAGGGTGGCCAGCACGACTGTCACGGGCATGATGTAGATGACCGCCTTGATGGTGTTCAACAAGGCAATCGGGACGATGGGATCATTCGTGAACACCTTGACATACTGGGCCAGTCCGACGAACTTGAACGTCGGATAGGCCATATGCGCGTTCGTGAAGCTGTAGCCCACCACCATCAGGATCGGAACAAACATGTAGATGGCGAACCAGATGAGGATGGGTGCGAGCATGCCCCAGGCGAACAGCTTCCTGCGGAAATCCCTTCCCTGGATTTGCTCTCGGAGGTTCTTGGTTCCCGGTTTCCGCGCCTTGTCCGGTGCGGCGATCGGTCGTTCCATGATCGTTTCCTTTCCGGCAGCCCATTGGCGGCCGCACTGCGGCCGGGTACCCCCGCGCCCGACCACAGGCTGCCGCCCGGAGGATGACCCTCCGGGTGGTCTGCGTTTTTCCGCTGACGCGTCAGCGGTTGAGGTTGGTCTGGATGAGTTCGTTGCCTTCCTTCTCCATGGTCTTGAGCGCGGTGTCGATGTCGCCGGTCTCCAGCATGTTGCGGAGCTGCTGACGGACAATCGTGTAGACAAGGGTGGAGGGATCCAGCATGTAGGCGCCGTCTTCACGGCCGTACTGCAGGATGTCCTGCGAGATGGACAGGGCCTTCTCGACGGAACCCACATTCGGATCATACTTCAGATCGGACTTCGTGTCCTGACGGGCGCCCAATGTGCCGCAGGCAAGTGCCCAGCTGCCGATGTTCTCGGGCGTGGTCATCTGACGGACGAATTCCCAGGCGGCGTCCGGAGACTTGGCCTTGGAGGAGACGATGTAACCCCAGCCGCCGTTGGCGACGCAGTAGGGTTTCGCACCGTCCACGAAGGCCGGCAGATTGAAGTATTGGTACTTGATGTCGGGGGCGTCGGTGGCCATACTGCCCGCATACCACGGAGCGCCGACGCACATGGCGGCGAGGCCCTGGGTGAACACGTCGAAACGGCTGACACCCTTGTTGGAGATGGCGTCCGCGCCATTGCAGTACTTGAGCAGGAATTCCGCCGCCTTGCGGGCTTCGGGGGTGTCGAACTTCACGGTCTTGCCGGCTTCATCGCGGTAGTCGCCGCCGTACTGCCAGATGAGGGACAGAAACATGGCTTCCCACTGGGCGTACGTGTAGGCGAGACCGGACTGGGTGATTTGGCCGCCATCGGTGATCGTCAGTTCCTTGGCGAAAGCACGCAGCTCTTCCCAGGATTTCGGACCGTTGTTCGCGACCCAACCATCGGGGAGCTTTTTGCCCATCTTTTCGAGAATGCCCATGTTGACGAGCAGACCGGGACTCTCGACATTGATTTC
This sequence comes from Clostridiaceae bacterium, assembly GCA_025361665.1. GTDB lineage: Bacteria > Bacillota > Clostridia > DSM-8532 > DSM-8532 > JAEWSN01. The sequence goes on along the minus strand of JANYKF010000096.1, from coordinate 7,097 downwards.
ACAGGGCAGTCCATAGTATTTGCCGTTGAACACCTTATTCTTGAGTGCACCTTCGAAGTAGGTCTTCACGATGTCAGCCTTCGTCATGAAGGAATCCGGCACGGCGGAAATGGAACCGGCCTTCGCCCAGTTCGTGATGCCTTGCCAGGTCTGGGCGACGTCGGGCTGCTGCCCCGCCGCGAACGCCTGGGTCAGCTTGTCCGCGAATTCAGGGAAGTATTCGACTTTTACCTTGATGTCTGGGTTGTTCTTCTGGAAGGTTTCGATGGCGGGCTTGAACCATCCGGTCCAAACGGCCGTGTCCTGGGTCCAGAACACGATTTCGCCCTTCGGCGCGTTCGGGGTCGGCGCGGATTCGCTCGGGGCGGCAACCGAAGCCACGGTCGAGGCGGATACGCTCGGTGAGGCAATGGCTGCGCCTGAACCGCAGCCACCCGCAAGGGAGACCAGCAGGACCAGGATCAGCAGCAGGGACGGCAACCGGGTCTTTTTCATGATGACTTCCTCCTTCATTTTTTTGGGGATGACGCATCCGCCCGTGTCAACGGGCGATCTGCAGGGGGACTGTGTCAGCGCATTACGCGTTCCACCTTGAGATTGCCCACGACATACCGGAAGCCCGCCTTGCGGATATATTCCGCCGCAAGGGGGTTGTAGGAAAACTCTTCTCCATACAACCAGCAGTAGACATGGCAGGGCGCTTCCGCCATTTGTTCCAGATGGTGCTTCGCCTGGACGATTTCCCGTTCCATGTCCTCGTCGGACGTGTCCAGCTGAATCTGGAAATGGGAACCGCTGTGACAGCAAAGCACGTGTTTCTTCGCGATGGCCCTGATCTCGTCCCAGTTCATGGCATAACGGCCATCCGAGTATTCGTCGGGATGGGCATGCAACTGATGGGCTTCGCCATATACCGCCTGTTCGGCGACAGGAACATCGGGATAGAAGGACGGAATGTGGAACCAACCTGTGAGGCCGTACTGCTCCAGCAGGGGTGCCATGACATCGAAATGGTCCCGGAATCCTTCGAAGATGGCTGGGATGAGTCCCGGTTTTTCCTTGTGCCAGACACCCGTATCCAGAAACTGGTCCAAATCCGCCACGGTCACATTGGAAAAGTGGCGGGCGTAGCCTTCCAGTTGACGTTCCAGTTTGCCCTTGTCGCGGATGATGGTCGCATGGAAGTTCACGGCGCGGATGAAACTGCCGCGGAGGAGACCATCCCGCACATCCTGAACCTTTTGCGTCCGGAGCAGTGCGCGAAGCGCCTGTTCATAGGTTGGACGTTCCATTCGGCACCCCGCTTTCCCCATTTTGGCCGGAAGTGGTTTCCACCGTCAGGCCGGTCGCTGGTGTACTTACATCATGGGGCATGCCGATGACTGGTACATCTTCAACATTCGGCTGGCCGGCGACTGGTGTGCCCGAATCGAACGGAAGACCGGCAAAGGTCAGATCCGCCACCAGGCTCATGGCCGGGCAAATGGACGGGTAATACGGATCCCCGCCGTCCGCCTCGATGATCGCAGCCAGCGCGGTGGCGGCCCAGGCATACATCCAGCCGACCGCGGCATCCCCTTCGGCCGGCGTCATCTCCCGCTTGGGGGTCACACCGTAGTCTTCCACGATGAGGATCGCCGGAATCCCGTCGTATCGGGGTTCACGCTCTGCCGCACGGGCGATCAGAGCACGAAATCTCTTCTCGATGAGTGGAGGAAGACGGTCGCCGCAAATTGGCAGGTTTTCCGTGACGGCTGAATCGGACAGGCAATCGGAAGACTGGTTCATCGGTTTTATCCCTTTCGGCGGGCATATGCCCGACCGTGCCCGTTGAATTGTTATGACAACATGTTATCATGGCGAAAACGCGGAATCAAGAGGGGATTTCAAGTTTTTCCGAATCTCCGGCTGCCGAAAGGGCCAGCCGATCCGCGCGGCGATCAAAGACATTGGCCAGAACCAGGGAAGCCAGCACGATCAGCCCACCTGCCCAGGTCTGGGTGCGAAAGCGCTCGGCAAGAAGAAAGTAGGCGAGCCCCGCAGTGATGATGGGCTCCACGCAACAGAGGAGTGCGATCGTTTCCGTCCGCAGAAAGCGGCTGACCGCCACCTGGAGGACCTGCGCAAACAGGATGACCGTAGCGCTGCCAAGAAGGGGCAGCCAGGGCATGTCCCCGACAGCGGGAAGCGCCATCCTCCCCCGTTCCAGACAGAAGTACAGTACCCCGCCGATCGGCACGCACATCGCATAATAGACAGCCAGGATGTCCACGAGCCGAAGTCCCTGCCCCTTGACCGACAGGAGCACGACGTACACGGAAAAGGATGCGGCCACGACAAGGATCAGCACATCACCCGGATTCACGGACACCTGTCCGAAATCGAGCAGCAGCACGGCAGTTCCGACCAGGGCGAGCATCGCGCAGGGGAAGACATGGGATCGAGGCCGCTCCCTCCGCGCCACGGCAGTGAACAGGGGTATCAGCAGCACGGAGAACTGCACCAGGAAAGAGGCGTTCGTGCTCGTCGTATACCGGAGTCCGACCACATTCAACAGCGCGTTGAGGACACAGAAGGCGTTGAGCGTCACGAGTGCGCCGAGCCGCCGCCACGGGAACCCGCGCAGGCGGCGAGCGAACAGGATGGTGAAAAACAGGGCACCGCAGAGGTTGCTCAGAAAGAAGGCTGCGAAAGGCGGCAACGCGTTCGTCAGACCTTTCGTGAATACATAGCTCGATCCCCAAAGTGCGGAGACGGCCAACATGAAGGGAATGGCATTCGAGGCCTTCACCATGGGAAGCTCCTTTTCAACTGGGCCGGTTGGATCCGGCTGTTTGGAGAAGACGGAGGAACGGAGATGCGTCAAAGCGACACACCGAGTGGCCCTTCAAATCGGCCCAAAGATCGTGTGTACGACATGCAGGCAGGCTTATCGACGGGGTAGATGGCGGTACGTCCGCGGAATGCACCGATTGACCCTGTAAAATGCTCCCAGGATCTGTCTCGTCATGTAGTGTGTTCCGTGCATTTACGGGCAGCATTATCGCAGATCCACGGTGTAGGTGAAGATGTCCCCGCGAATCAGGCTGTCGCACAGTTCGACGACATCGCCGTCTGCATAGGTCACCCGCTCCAGGTTCACCGCCGCCTCGTTCGCCTTCACATGGAGCAGCTTGGCATCCGCCGCGGACAGGTTCACCGCGCGGAGGGTCTCGACAGCGTGGTTCGGATACAGCCCATGCAGGTTCAACGACTTGTACAGCCCGATCTTCTGCACTTCCGCACTGGTCATGTTGGGGAGCAGCCGTTCGGGAATGCGGGACTTTTCAATACCGTAGGGGGACAGATCAACCAGCCGCAGTCGCCGCACGCAGATCAATCTCGCACCGACGGGAAGACCCAGCTTCTTCGCCTGCACGGCCGTTGCCTCCTGAATTTCAAACGAGAGCAGTTGCGCGGTCTCCTGACGGCCCAGCCGCTTGATTTCCTCACTGAAACTGTAGAATTTGGACAGTTTCTGCTCCATCGAGTTCGGGCTGACGTAGTTGCCCTTGCCCTGGCGACGAACGATGTAGCCCATCTGCTCGAGCTCGTCCAATGCCTTGCGGACCGTGATCCGGCTGACATCATACATCTCGCAGAGTTCCTTTTCCGTGGGGATGCGGGCCCCGGGCTCCCATTCCCGTGACAGGATTTTCTGGGTGAGATTCTCCTGCAGCTGGAAGTAGAGGGCGATGGGGACCTTCTTGTCGAAACGGTTTCCGTTCATCGTTCCACGCTCCTGTCGGACATCATTCGGATGGAATCGCCCCGACCCGCCGCAACAACCGCCTCGGCTTCCGCCAGGGTCGCACACGCAGATGCGCCTCCCACACGGGTTACGCTCACAGCGCCGCACGCGTTCCCGAAAGCCAGGCATCTTTCCCAATCCATTCCCATGAGCATGGCATAGAGGAACCCCGCGTTGAAAGAGTCTCCCGCGCCGGTCGTGTCCACCGGGACGACGCCGGGGATGGCGGATCTCCGCAGCCGGAGGTTCCCTTTTCGGAACAACGCTCCCTCCGACCCCAGCTTCACACAGACGGCTCCATGACGGGAAAGCGCTTCCGCTGCGGCTTCCGGATCCGAAAGGCCGGTGATGGCAGTCGCCTCCGATTCATTCGGCAAGAAGACATCGACATGGGGCAGGATGTCGGTCAGACCGCCGTCCCAGGTTTCGGTATCGTCCCACCCCGCGTCGAGCGAGGTGGTCGCGCCACAGGCATGCGCTCGCCGGAACAAATCCGCCAGACCCGGCCGGAGCGCGTGCTGCAGGAAAAAGGATCCCACATGTACATGCCGGACCTCGGACAGGAGTGTGTCCGTGACTGCATCGGCCGTCAGATGGGAGATGGACCCGCCGAGATGGGTGACGAGTGCCCGATCAGACCCGGTCGCCAGACAGATGGTGGCGCCGGTCTCGACCTCCGGCAGGACATGCACCTGCGCCGTGTCCACCCCGACATCGGAAAGACAGGCGAGAACCTTCTCCCCGAAAGCATCCGCTCCGACGGACCCCACGAATGAAGTGGAGAACCCGAGCCGCGACAGCCCCGCGACACAGATCGCCGTGGAGCTTCCCATGACGACCGAGCAGCCGGTTGCCAGGATTTCCCGTCCGGGTACGGGCATGCCCCGCAGGCCGGTCAGGACGATATCCACATTCAATTCCCCGACTCCGAGCACATCGAATCGACGACGGGATCCGTTCGCTGTCATCATAAGCGCCCTGTTCCTCACTTCCTTGTCATTGTATCGCATGCAATGGATGTCCGCCACCGACGGATGCGCATTCATGGGTCGCACAGCGCACCATACGGACGCTTCCGCGCCCACCATGGTGATTTCAGAGGGAGATGCAGGCGACAAGCCCTTCCGGTGCATCCGGGTTCAATCCGTCCCGCTGTGCGCGATACAGGGCCACCAGCTGGATGAGGTTGATCAACGGCAGGCCCAGCGTCCGTTCGTCGTAGCATCCATCCAATTGAACCACAAGCGCCCCGGGCACCTCAATGGGTGCCGTGGACAGGATGCAGAGATGGGCGCCCCGGCTGGCCACATGGCGGAGCAAATGAAGCGTGAGTCCTTCCTCGTCGGGCCTGACGCAGGCCACGACAAGCGCTTCCCGGTCAATCAGCAGCATCGGCCCGTGCCGACTGTCCAGCAGATGATAATGGTTGGACTGCGTGTTGGCGATCTCCGCAAGGGCCATCGCCCCTTCCTCCGCAATCCCGCGAAGGACGCCGTCGGCCAGCAGGAATGCCTTGTTCCAGGGCAGTGCCGCCAACGCTTCCGCGACATCTTCGATACCGGTGATAAACCGCCGCCCCGCGACGAGATCCCCATCGAGACCGTCGAGTGGACGTCCAGCCTGGATGGACGCGATTAGCATCAGGGAAAAATGCAGGTTCGTGACGCAGCGCGTCTGGCAGACGGACGCGTCGAACGCCCATGGAATCTCGACGCAGAGCGTCGAGACCCTCGACAGGGCTGAATCCGCCACAGCCGTTACGGCCAGCGCCTCGCAGCCGTACTTTTCCTTCAGGAGGGATATGGTCCGCACGATTTCGCTGGTGCTGCCCGAGCGGGAAACCGTGACAATGCGCGCTCCGGGAAGCCATGCCGCATAATCCGCATGATGGAGCAGCACGTCTCCGCCCGGCATGGCGAGGGTGTCCAGGCCGCCCCACAGCGCAAGGGCGAGTTCGCCTCCGTGGCAGAGGTTGTAGCTGGACCCGCATCCCAGCAGCAACACGCGGTCAGCCCCCCTGAAAAAGTCTGCGACGGCCGGTGCCGCCGTACGGAACACCGCAAGCGTCCGCTCCAGGGCATCATACTGCGAACGGATTTCCTTGCCCGTGATCGTCATGAAGTCTTCCTCCCTTGATGTCCTGCGCACCCCATCCCGGCCGGTTTTTGCCGGACGAAACGAATTGTCGGGATTGCAATGATTTCAAATATCAGTTAGTATGTTGTTATGATGAGTATAAAACAACCCATTTGAAAATGCAACCGCCATTCCTCGGTAGAAACAGAAATCTTCCGTCGGAAGACAGTCACGTCAGGGAGGAAACCATGGCCCGTAAAAAGGTTGCCATTCTCGGTCCCGGCAACATCGGGATCGACCTCATGCAGAAAATCAGAAGCCGCAGCCGCTCGATGGAGCTGGTGCTGATGGCCGGCATCGAACCTGCGTCCATAGGTCTGGCCATGGCGCGGGAGCTGGGCATCGACACCTCGCATGACGGGGTGGAGGCGGTGCTCGGGCGCACAGACCTTGATTTCGTGTTCGAATGCACCAGTGCGCGGTCCCACGCGGCCAACGCCCCCCGGTACGCCGCGAAGGGGCTGAAGGCCATCGATTTGACCCCGGCTGCGGTCGGTTCCTATGTGGTGCCTTCCGTGAACATCGCGGACGCATTCGGCGTGCCGAACGTGAATTTGGTCACCTGCGGCGGGCAGGCCACGATTCCGATCGTGCATGCCGCCAATCGGGTGCAGCCGGTGCTGTACGCGGAAATCGTCGCCACCATCTCCTCGCGCAGCGCGGGCCCCGGCACGCGCGCCAACATCGACGAGTTCACCGTCACGTCGAAACGGGCGGTCGAGCGGGTTGGCGGCGCCCGGGAGGCAAAGGCGCTGATTCTGCTGAATCCCGCCGAACCCCCGATCCTGATGCGCAACACCGTATTCCTCCGCATCGAGAAACCGGACCGAGAAGCCCTGTCCGCCTCGATTGCCCGGATGGAGGCGGAGGTCCGCGCGTACGTGCCCGGGTACCGCATCATCCTCGGCCCGCTGGTGGACGGCGACAAAGTGACAGTCATACTGCAGGTCGAAGGCGCCGGCGACTATCTGCCGCCGTATGCCGGAAACCTCGACATCATCACGAGTGCCGCGGTCCGCATCGGCGACCTTTTGGCTGAAGGGCCCGCCGGAAACGGAACAGGGGCGGACAGCACCGAAGGGACCGCAGCACCCGATGCCTGCGGGACTGTTCGAATGACCGGACCAGCCGACGCGGTCCGGAAAACCGGAGGTGCCCGATGACGCCCGTC
>JANYKF010000085.1 GCA_025361665.1 Clostridiaceae bacterium | reverse complement strand
CCCAAGGGCATGAAAACGACTACTGCGCCTTCTTTGAAAGGTCCGGGGCTTTGCTGTAGGACGTTTCGCATGAAAACGACTACTGCGCCTTCTTTGCTTTACGCGCGGGAGAGGTGCACGAAGAACCGGACCAGTCCGGTGATGATGAAGCCGATTCCCAGAAGCGAGATGCCATAAGGGAACAGGCGGGTGATTTTCACGGAAATTTTGGGAGCCGCGAACCGTTTTCCCTTGGAGGCCAACCAGTTCAAGGTGATCAGGGCGAGGAGCATTCCAACCATCAGGGAGACGGTAAAAGTGTAATAGACGGGCAGCCCCGAAGGCCTCCAGACCTGGAACAATGTGCTCCCAAGCGTCAGCCAGAAAAAATGCGTGCCCGGATAGGAGAAGGTCATCAGGAAACCGGTCAGGTATGCGCGTTGCTTCTTGTCCTTTTTCGGATGGGGTTTCAGCAGGTCGCTCTCCTCATGGAGACGCATTTTACGCATTTCTCCCAACCCGATGACTAGGACGATGATGCCGAAAAGTAGCCAGAAGGCGACTTCCAGCAAATAATGCAGGCGAATCAGCTCGAGCAGGCCATGATTGATGAGGACGATATCGAGGACATCCGCCGAGAGGGCACCCAATGCAACGGTTATGCCTTTTCGGAAGCCATGGTTCAGTGTCCAGCGGATGGACTCAAGGCCGGCCGGTCCTGTGGGCAGTGCCAGCAGGTAACCGGTAATCAGGCCGATATAGATGGCGCGGATGATCAACTGCAGTTCTATGGTCATTGTCACCTTCCTCCGTCATGTGCTTCTGTCGCACAGTATACCATACTGTCAGCCGGCAGCAAATCCCGGACTGCGTGCTTTCCGATGAAATGCTTCCCTGCGGGACGCTTTCCGGCGGTTTTCATCCAGGAGGACCGGATGATGGCGTCCGCGCGTTTTTTGCCGCAAATCGGGAAATGACGCTATTGAATCCAGTCAAGTGCTGTGGTACAATGACAAAGCCGTATCCGAAAGATGGAGGAAACCTATGATTACGATTATCGTCAACATCCTTCACATCCTGCTGTGCCTCGTCGTCATCGCCGTTGTCCTGCTGCAGGCCGGTCGTTCCGCGGGTATCAGCGGTGCCATCGCCGGCGGTGCGGAAACGTTCTTCGGAAAGAACAAGGGCAGGGACATCGAATCCAAACTCAGCCGTTATACGGGTTGGTGTGCCATCGGGTTCATCGTGACATCCGTATTCCTTGTTTTCCTCCTGAAGTAATCCGGTTCAATTCCGTGAGGCTGTACGTGCCGTCATGCATGTATGGCCTTTTTATTTTTCGGCCGTTCGGCAAGGAGGGGTTTGCATGCCGGAATTTCGTATTCATTCCGATTACCGGCCTGAAGGCGACCAGCCGGCCGCCATTGAAAAACTGACCCGCCTGATAGATTCCGGAAGCAGACATCAGACTTTGCTGGGCGTCACCGGTTCGGGGAAAACCTACACCATTGCGAACGTGATCCGGAACGTGCAGAAACCGACGCTCGTCATGGCCCACAATAAAACACTTGCAGCCCAGCTGTGCAACGAATTCGCGGAACTGTTCCCGGAAAACGCCGTGGAATATTTCGTGAGTTATTATGACTATTATCAGCCGGAGGCATACATTCCGTCCACGGATACCTACATCGAGAAGGATTCGGCTATCAACGACGAGATAGACAAACTGCGCCATTCCGCGACAGCGTCCCTGTTCGAGCGGCGGGATGTCATCATCGTGGCGTCTGTTTCCTGCATCTACGGCCTCGGCGATCCGGAAGACTACACCGATTTGATGCTGTCCCTGCGCCCCGGCATGATCCGGGACAGGGACGAGGTCATCCGCAAGCTTGTGGACATCCAGTACACCCGCAACCAGATTGACTTCCACCGCGGTACCTTCCGAGTGATGGGCGATGTGCTGGACATCTTTCCGCCTTCCTCCAACACGATGGCCCTGCGGGTCGAGTTTTTCGGGGACGAGGTGGAGCGGATCAGCGAGATTGACGCGTTGACCGGGGAAGTGAAGGGGCTGCGTTCCCATATCGCCGTTTTCCCCGCATCCCACTTCGCCACCAGCCATGCGAAAATGGAGCAGGCCATCCAGTCCATCGAGATCGAGCTGGAGCAGCAGCTGCAATATTTCCGTGAAAACGACAAGCTCCTGGAGGCGCAGCGGTTGGAGCAGCGGACCCGCTATGATCTGGAAATGATGAGAGAGCTCGGATACTGCTCTGGTATTGAAAA
>JANYKF010000071.1 GCA_025361665.1 Clostridiaceae bacterium | reverse complement strand
GTTCAGGGGTTTCCAAGGGAATCCTCACCTTCAGCCGCATTGTCTCGAAGGGTGCCTTTCTGTCCCGCGGCAGCGGCCTGTCCCGCGGCAGCGGCCTGTCCCGCGGCAGCGGTCTGTCCCGCAAAAGCGGCTTGCAGCCGGTCGCATCTTCTGTCGCACCTCCTGTCGCACCTCCGGCCACACCTCCTGTCGCACCTCCGGCCGCACCTCCGGCCGCATCTCCGGCCACACCTCCGGTCGCACCTCCGGCCGCACCTCCTGTTGTGTATGCGCTGCCGGGTTCCCATACCGGTTCTTGGGTTGGGCGGGGAAAACCATGCCCGTATGTTCCGCTTTTCGACTGAAAATTCGGATTCGGCACAGGACTGTCTGCAGACAAAGCAAGAAAACGTTCCGCCAGGATTTTCGGCACTTCCTCTTCCTTCATACTGACCCGGCCCTCCACCCAGACCGGCTGTTCCAGGGACAGCAAGGGAGACTGCGACTCCAGGACGTTCGGAAAGACGATGACCTCGAACTGGCCGTACAGGTCCTCCAGCGTGAGGAAGGCCATCATTTTGTTGTTCCGGGTACTGATGGATTTCATTTCGGTGATGATGCCCGCGGTCACGACTGTCTGCCCGTCTTTCAGGCGAATTGGCCCGCTTTCCTCTCCGACAGGCTGAAAGTCTCTGGCAGTAACGGTGGCATGCTTTTCCATGAGTACGGACACCCCATCGAGCGGATGCCCGGAAAGGTACAGGCCGAGTATTTCCTTTTCCATGGCCAGCAGCAGCCGGGGGTCGTATTCCGGGATTTCAGGCCATTCCACCGCCATGCCCGTCGTCGCGGACGCACCTGCGTCAAAAAGAGAAAACTGGCCTTCCAGCATGGAGCGGCGGGACTGGCCGACACTGTCGATGATAAACTCGAATTGCGCCATCAGCCTGGACCTGGGGATCCTGAACGAATCGAACGCACCGCATTTGATCAGGCTTTCCACGGTTTTCTTGTTCAAATCCCGGCCTGCGAGCCGCTCGCAAAAATCGACGAAATCACGGTAGTGTCCGTTTTTCTCCCGTTCCGCCACCAGGGCTGTCACGACATTGATTCCCATGTTTTTCACAGCCGACAGCCCGAACCGAATCCGGCGACCTGCCGTTGAAAAAGAGGCATGGCTTTCATTGATGTCCGGAGGCAGTACGGCAATGCCCATTTTCCGGCATTCCAGCACATATTCCGACACTTTGCCGAGGCTGCCCACAAAGCTGTTCAGCAGCGCGGCCATGAAGGCGACCGGGTAAAAGTTGCGCAGCCAGGCCGTCTGGTACCCCACCACGGCATACGCGGCGGCATGCGACTTGTTGAAGGCATAGGACGCGAAGTCCATCATCTCGTCGAACAGCGTGTTCGCCGTCTGTTCGTCCATGCCGTTACGCAGGGCGCCGGGGATGACGACCTTCCCGGATGCGTCCGTTTGCCCGTAGATGAAGTTTCGCCGTTCGGCGTCCATCACATCCTTTTTTTTCTTGGACATGGCACGCCGGACCAGGTCGCTGCGGCCCAGGGAATACCCGCCGATATCCCGGACGATCTGCATGACCTGTTCCTGGTAAATCATGCACCCGTAGGTGACGTTCAGGATGGGTTCCAGCAGCGGGTGGGCATACGTGATGAATTCCGGGTTGTTCTTGCAGCGGATGTACCTTGGGATCTGATCCATCGGTCCCGGCCGGTACAGGGAAATTCCGGCGATGATGTCTTCCAGCGCGGTCGGCTGCAGGTCTTTCATGAACTGGGTCATTCCCTGGCTTTCCAGTTGGAACACGCCTGCCGTCTCTCCCCGCCCAATAAGGGCATATACCTCCGGCACATCGGTCGGAATGCTGTCGATATCGATTCGTTGCCCCGTGTCATGGGCAATAAGGGCCACCGCGTCCCGAATGACTGTGAGGGTGCGCAGGGCCAGGAAGTCGATTTTCAGCAGGCCGAGCTCTTCTATCGTATTCATCGCGAATTGCGTTGAGACAAGATCGTTGCTGCGATAGAGCGGAACCAGGTTCGTGATGGGTTCCCCCGCGATGACCACACCGGCGGCATGCGTGGACGCGTGCCTGGGCATGCCTTCGAGCGTCTTGGCCGTGTCCAGCAGTTCGCGGATGCGCGGGTCTTCCGTGTAGGCTTTCGAAAGGTCCTTGCTCATGCCGACGGCATCTTCGAGGGTGAGATGCCTGCCCGGCATCATCGGGATCATTTTCGCGATGCGGTCCACATCCCCGTACGGAATCGCCAGTGCGCGGCCGACATCCCGCACGGCGGCTCTGGCGGCCATGGTGCCGAAGGTGATGATCTGCGCTACGCGGTCCGAACCATATTTTGCAATGACATAATCGATGACTTCCTGACGCCGTTCATAGCAGAAGTCGATGTCGATGTCCGGCATGCTGATGCGTTCCGGATTGAGAAAGCGTTCAAAAATGAGGTTGTAGCGGATGGGATCCACATTCGTGATGGCCAGGCAGTAGGAAACGATGCTGCCCGCGGCCGAACCGCGCCCGGGCCCAACCATGATGCCCTGTTCGCGGGCGTGCCGGATGAAGTCCCACACGATGAGGAAATAATCCACAAAGCCCATCTGGCGAATGACCGACAATTCGAACCGGGTTCGTTCCCGATGGGAGAAGTCCGCACCATATCGTCTCTCATACCCCTTCCAAGTCAGTTCCTCCAGCAGTTCGGACGCCGTTTGGGTTCCCTTGACCGGAAACGCCGGCAAATGCAGTTTGCCGAACGTGAAGGTGACATGGCACCTTTCCGCGATGGCCTGTGAATTCCGCAGGGCTTCCGGCAAATCGGAAAAATGGTGCGCCATTTCCGCGGCGGACTTCAGATACAGCTCATCGGTATTGATGATGAGCCGATCCGTATCCTCGACGGTCTTGCCGGTCTGGATGCAGATGAGGATCTCCTGCGCCCGCGCATCCGCGCGATGGATGTAATGCACGTCATTCGTGGCGATCAGGGGAATGCCGGTTTCACGGGAAAGCCGAACCAGTTCGCGGTTGACTTCGCGCTGCTCTTCCAGGCCGTTGTGCTGGACCTCCAGGTAGAAATTGTTCCGGCCCATGATGGCGTCCATGCGGAGGGCGATGGCTTTCGCACCCTCGTAATCCCCCCGGAGAATCGCATTCGGCACATCACCGGCCAGGCAGGCGCTGAGGGCGATCAGCCCGTCGTGGTATTTTTCAAGCAGGTCCAGGTCGATGCGCGGCCTATAGTAGAAACCGTCTGTGAAACCAAGCGAGACGAGTCTCATGAGATTTTTGTAGCCTTCGTTGTTTTCCGCCAGCAGCACCAGATGCCCTTGATCGGCATCCGTGCGGGGATCCTTGTCCAGATGCGTGCGGGCGGCCGTATAGGCCTCACAGCCGATGATCGGTGAAATGCCCGCATTCCGGCAGGCCTTGTAGAAATCGACCACGCCATACAGGACGCCATGATCGGTGACCGCCAGATGACGCATGCCGAGTTCCTTTGCGCGCGAAACCAAGGCGGGTATGCGCGCGGCTCCATCAAGCAGGCTGTATTCCGTATGCACATGAAGGTGGGTGAAGTTCCCGCTGTTTTCCTCATTCATCATGCATCCATCTTATCAGAAACACTTGTTCTGGTAAACTGCTAAAACAAGGAAACTTCCTCGAAAAAGGAGCGAATGCGAAATGGGAGCGAACGCGAAACTGGCGAGAATGAGGAAACTGGAGCGAACGAGGAAACTGGAGCGAACGACGAAACTGGAGCGAACGAGGAAACTGGAGCGAACGACGAAAAGGGCGCTTCGCCACCCGGAAGATGGCGAGGCGCCCTGACTGAAAGTCGGTACGTCGGGGAGTCAGTTGACTTTTCCACCGCATTTGGGGCAGAAGGCGATCTCCTTGGAAACTTCGGAACCACAGGAGGGGCACTTGGAGGAATCCTTGATCTCCATGATCTTGTTCTTCAGTTCGTCGATCTTGGCTTCCATTTCCTGCAATTGGACGCACCATTCACCGAAACCATGATCCGTGCCGGATTTGAAACTCATGAAGACCTGCTCACCGATTTTTGCGAACATTTCCTTCATCTTGTCCTTTTCGCCGCCAATCTGGGAGTTCAACTTGGTAATCTCAATTGCCTCTTTGCCTTTTTCCGCTACGTTCTTGCCTAGTTTTTTCACATCGTCGAAGAATGCCATTGGATTTTACCTCCTTTAATCTGGATGCCTGGTTCACTTTCAGCATAATCCTGTTTGTAAGAAAATGCAACTGGATTCGCCAACATTAGAAGGATACCCAACATCATTCGAATCAAAACGCATTTATGGGTAGACTTTTCATGTTTGATTCTCGTGCAAAAAGTCGATTT
>JANYKF010000512.1 GCA_025361665.1 Clostridiaceae bacterium | reverse complement strand
ATATCAACTTGTGAACTCGTGTGCAATGAGAGGAGTCGTTTAGATGTCTCCGTTTATTACTCCGTTTATTACTCCGTTTATTGCTCCGTTTATTGCTCCGTTTATTGCTCCGTTTATTGCTCCTTTTATTGTTGCTCGGCATATTTCCTGAAGTTATCCAGAATCGCCTGCCAGCCTATCTTTTGCCGTTCAGGCGGGAATGTGCCTTCCGCTTCGAATACCTCAGTGATCTTTGTTTCCGCTCCTTTCCCTGAAAAAGTGACGCTTACTTTTCTTTCGTCACCGAGCGTATATGAAATGAACTCCTCTTTCACAACATCGTCATATTTACCCCAGAAATCAAACCCGGAGCTGCCATCCTTCGCTTCCATCCTCGACAGGAATTTGCCTCCGATCCTCAGATCGTTTTCGGAAAAGGGTGTATGCCAATCCTCAGAGGCATTGTTCCAGTTCATGATATGCTTCGGATCTGTCCAATATGTCCAGACTTTATCCACCGGAACGTTGACTGCCGTCTCCACTGTGATTTTTGTCCGATTTCCCTTATCCATGTGCTGTCCCTACTCTATGCTCACAATTGTTTATCATCCATTTAGGTTTCATATAAACGAATATTTGCCATTGCTTCATCCTATCGCATTACATTTACAGCATTCAGATGAATATTATTAATGATTACCCAACTTGACCCCCAATTAACAACAATCAGAAGATCCATCCGGGTAACAATCCGGGCAAAAGCAATCTATGAAAATCAAACCCGATGAGGCGGCAATGACAGAAAAGAGGGCATCCCCGTTTCCGGAGATCCCCTCTTCATCCTGCAAAGGACCGCAAATGTCTATTTCAGAAAGATTTCAATGACTGGAACCACGACATTCGGCTTCACCGGTGGAATTTCCAGTACAAACAGGTCGTCCGCTTTCGCGGCCCCTTCGCTGAAGTGATTCACTCCGCCTTCCGTGAAGGCAAGTTCGCTGGCGTCATGCAGGAACTGGGCATAGTCCACTTTGCCTGCCAGGCCCTTCAGCTGTACATGGGCATAAGGATAGGCGAACAGGTGCAGATACAGGCGTTTCCCGTCGGCGCTCTGGGTCATGCGGCAATCGGCGGGAATGCAGGCGAGGAATTCCGGCTCCGCCATGGTGCATCCATAGATGGCCCGGCTGTTGTATTTCATCCAGTCTCCGTAAACCTTGAGGGCGGCTTCCGCGCGTGCATCCAGATAGCCGCGGGCGGTGGGGCCGACGTTCATCAGCAGGTTTCCGCCGAGGGCCACGGTATTCACAAGCATGCGGATCAGCATCTCGGGCGATTTCCAGGTCTGCTCATCCCGGTGGTATCCCCATGAGCCGGACAAGGTCTGGCATGCTTCCCATGTGACCAGTTCGCCTGTTTCGGCATGACGGGCCCACTCGAGGGGCTGGTATTGTTCCGGTGTCCAGAGGTCCTGCTCGATTTCCGTGCGGTTGTCCACGATGATGCCGGGCTGCAGTTCCCGAACCATCTTCAGCAGGGCTTCGGCTTCCCAGTCATCCTTGCCCTTGCCCTTCATCCAATCGTTGTTCCCGGTTCCATCACGCTTGCTGTAGGAAAAGTCGAACCAGAGAATATCGATCTTTCCATAGCCGGTGAGAAGTTCGCGAACCTGGTTGCGCATGTATTCCGCATATTTGCGCACATCGCGCCCTTCGTTCTGTGCTTTGGCATCCGCATCGTCCCGACGGGGATGCAAAGTGTCGATGGGAAAATCGGGGTGATGCCAGTCGATCAGGGAATAATAGAAACCGACATGCAGCCCTTCTGCACGGAAGGCCTCCACGTATTCGCGGACAAGGTCCCGGCCGGCCGGGGTGTTCGTGCATTTGTAGTCCGTATACTTTGTCTCGAACATGCAAAAGCCTTCGTGATGCTTCGTGGTCATCACGACATATTTCATTCCGGCCGCTTTTGCCTGGCGGGCCCATTCCCGTGCATCGTACAGGTCGGGATCAAAATGCTTGAAATACAGATCGTAATGTTCCTCGGAGATTCTTTCATTCGTCTTCACCCATTCATGACGCGCAGGCTGGGCATACAGGCCCCAATGGATGAACATGCCGAACCGGTCATGCGTGAACCAGACCGTGTCGCCTGGTGTTTTTCTGGTTTTGTAACTGCTCATGCTCCATTTCCCTTTCTTTCTCGGAATTGCTTTGGGATGATGATGAACTGACAACCATGGAACAGTATATCAAACAGTTGAGAACCCATACATGAGAAAAATCGCCGAAAACATGGATTATTCAGAATGTGCGGAACGTCTGATCCCCTGCTGGGGAACGTCCGATCCCCTGCTGGGGAACGTCCGATCCCCTGCTGAGGAACGTCTGATCCCCTGCTGGGGAACGTCCGATCCCCGTGAAAGGAGTGGCTGGCCGCAAGAACTACCAATCGGTACAGCGAACCAGTCCTTTGATGTACCCTTTCGGTTTGTTCGCCAAATCCTCATTGGCACGGTCAAACTCATCGAGGCCGTAGATGTGGTTCGTCACGCCCTTGAAGCACCAGCGTCCGGAGGAGAGCAGTTCCATCGCATTCCGGCAGCAGGCCGC
>JANYKF010000486.1 GCA_025361665.1 Clostridiaceae bacterium | reverse complement strand
GCTTCATCCAAAGCTCCAATCAGTCTCCTTGACTTCCCATTCAGCCGCGCCAATCCCGCGCAGGCCGTGTGAGAACGGGACTGCCCCGCTACAGCCGGTTCCGCATGCCCGGATGCCCTTCCGGCATGCCGCCCGCCATCGGCGGAATGCCGGAAGCGATGAAAGCGCCCCGGATCAGGGCTGCTTTCCCGTGTTGGGCGCGGAGTGCGTCAATGCTTGCGTCAAGGGCCTTTTGCTGCGGACTGCCGCCCTCGTCGAACAGGCTGGCCTGCAGGAACTGATCATCCGCAAGTTCCGAGAAGGCCACACCGAAGTGCCGAAGCGGCTCTCCGGTCCACAGTTCCCGAAACAGGCCGCGCGCAACGCCGAAGAGGGTGCCGGTGTGATCGGTGGGGATCGGCAGGCGGCGCTGGTGAGATGCGAATGCAAGATCCGTTTTGCGAATGGCCACTGAAACCACCCGGGCCAGCAGGTCCGCCTGCCTGAGCCTCATGGCGGCGGTTTCCGTCAGGGAAAGCAGGAAAAGCAAGGCCTCCTGCTCCGTGTCCACGTTGAAGGGGGTGGTGGCGGAGTTGCCGATGGCCTTTGCCACGGCGGTTTCAGCGGAGACGGGCATGTCGTCCAGGCCATTGGCGAACTGCCACATCAGGCGGCCGAAACTTTTGAAGTGGCGCTGCAGCAGGGCGGGATCCGTCTGCGCCAGATGCCCGATGGAGAAGATGTTCAGGCGGTACAGGCGCGGCGCACTGCGCGGCCCCACCATGAAGAGTTCACGCACGGGCAGTGTCCACATCTTTTCCTGGATTTCGTCCGGGTACAGCGTGTGGGTCCTGTCCGGCTTTTCCAGCTCGGAGGCCATCTTGGCCAGCAGCTTGTTCACCGAGACGCCGATGCTCACCGTGAAGCCGAGTTCCCGCCGCACCTTTTCCCGTATCTCGTCGGCTATCTCTTTCGGAGTCCGTGTCTGCAGGCGGGGGGAACCGGTAAGCTCCAGAAAGCACTCGTCGATGGAATAGCGCTCCACGCACGGACTATAGGCGGTCAGCAGCGCCATGAGCGCATTGGAGCAATCCATATAGAGCGCGGGGTCCGGCGGTACGGCCACCAGGTTCGGGCACAATCGCCGGGCCTGCCACAGCAGTTGGCCGGTCTGGATGCCACACCGTTTGGCCGGCAGCGATTTGGCCAGCACGATGCCGTGGCGGGTGGACTCGTCTCCGCTGACAACACTGGGAATGCCGCGCAGATCCGCCTTGTCTCCGTGCTGCAGGCGGTATGCGGCTTCCCAGCTGAGGAAGGCGGCATTGACGTCGATGTGCAGGATGACCCGTTCGGAAGCGGCGTTCCGCAGGGAGGATGCGGCCCTTCGGCTTCCGCCGGGAGCGGCGCCCGGATGTACATGTCCCATATTGGTTCCGGCCATGTTGTTCCCTCCTTGGCAGTCCATTCAATTCGATTGGGAAGGATCCTTCAATCCGGCGGGGAAGAGTCCTTCGATTCGGAAGGCAATGACCCTTCGGATTTCTTGAGCAAGGAGGGCCGCCCCCATGCATGGGAACGGCCGGTCTGCGGTGGCATCTTCATTATAAAAGAACAAACGTTCTTTGTAAAGGGGGAGAGGGAAAAAAGCAGAACATCGACCTGAAAGCCATCCGGACGCTCAAAGCATCCGAGGTGCAGCGCAGGAAGCCGCATGATCCCGCATGCACAAACGGAGCCTCCATGACATGCGCAATGAGCAGATCATATTGTTCTGATTCCCTGCATCAAATGGTATCATGGAAAGAGACACGCAAATCCGTATCCGCCATGCGGGTTGTCTTCGGAATTGCAGCGGTGATAGGTGAGAGGGAGGCCTTGAATGCAGAAAATGCCGGTTTTGTTTGTGGGACATGGATCCCCGATGAACGCCATCGAGGAGAATCCATTCACCCTGGCCTGGAAGGCCGTGTTCGCGCGTATCCCCAAACCGCAAGCGATTCTCTCGGTCTCCGCGCATTGGTATGTGCCGGGAACTCGTGTCAGCGACGCCGCGCAGCCAAAAACCATTTATGACATGTATGGCTTTCCGCCGGAACTGTATGCCGTTTCCCATCCCGCGCCGGGTGTGCCGGAACTGGCCCTGGAAGTCGGGCGCATGCTGAACGTTCCGGTGACCGTCGACAACACGTGGGGTCTTGATCATGGCACCTGGTCCGTATTGCACGTGGTGGATCCGGGAGCGGAAATTCCCGTTTTCCAGCTGAGCGTGGACAAGAATGCGGAACCGGCAGTCCACTATGCGATAGGCAGGCAGCTGGCGGTCCTGCGGGAACGGGGCGTACTCGTTTTCGGGAGCGGCAACGTTGTCCACAACCTTCGCCAGGTTGACTTCGGCATGGCGGGCGGGTTCGACTGGGCGGAATCTTTCGATCGGGCCATCCGGCAACGGGTTCTCGCGAGGAAAGATGCTGAAGTGCTGGATTTCAAGTCACTCGGCGGGCTGGCCCGCCTGGCGGTTCCGGCTCCGGACCATTTCAACCCGCTGCTGTATGTGCTGGGTGCCGCAGAGGCATCAGACAAAGTGTCGGTTTTCAACCAAGCCTGCACGATGGGTTCCCTGTCAATGACCGGGTATCTTTTTGAGGCACAATCCACATAATGATGAATGACCCTTCAATCAAAAAAGAGGAGCATCAAAATCCTGTCAATCAACAGAGGAGATTGGCAATAAGAAAATCCCATCGACAAAATGAGGAGCGGCAACATGAACACCATCAATGTCCTTGATTATGGAGCAAAACCCAATACGAACGAGCTGTGCACGAAAGAAATCCAGGCGGCCCTGAATGCCGCGACCGACTGTCATGGCGCCACGGTCATCATCCCGTCCGGTGAATTTCTGACAGGGACCCTGAATCTCAGCGGAGCTTCCCTCCATCTGGAAAAGGGGGCTGTCCTGAAAGGTTCCCCCAACATGGAGGACTATATCTTCAACGGCTATCACCACAATGAGATGGGCCGGACGCTTTCCTTGCTGTATTCCCTGGACAATCACGACATCCGCATCACGGGGGAGGGAACCATCGATCTGAACGGGGACAGTTTTTATCACATGGATCGTCCCACGGTGCCGGATTGCGGCTTTGCGCTGACGGACAGGCAGAAGGCCGAATGCACGCGCAAATATGACAAACGTCCGAATCAGCCCATCTTCTTCTTCAACTGTGACCGTGTGCGGATTCAGGATATAAGGATCGTCAATTCTCCCTGTTGGACGCTTTCGTTCATTGAATGCCGGGACATCCGCGTAACCGGCCTGACCATCGACAACAGCCTGATTCTGCCCAACAATGACGGCATGCACTTCTGCAGCTGCAGCAAAGTTTTCGTGCATGGCTGCAGCATTGCAAGCGGGGATGACTGCATCGCCCTTTCCTGCATCACGGATTGGGACAAGCCCTGCGAGGAAGTCGTGATATCGGACTGCATCCTCCGATCCTCCTCCAAAGCCATTGTCGTCGGCTACATGCACTCCATCGTCCGAAATGTGTGCATCAGCAACTGCGTGATCCTGGAGAGCAACCGCGCGTTTTGCATCATGACCAGCTCCGGAACCGGCCTGGTCGAGAACATCTTCGTGAACAACATGCGGCTCGATACCCGCATCCGCGCGGGAAACTGGTGGGGGAACGGCGAGCCTGTGGCGATTGTGGCCACGAAGAACAACATCGCGAGCTATGCGGCCGCCATTCCGGACCGGCATTTTCCGGTCAATGTGCGAAACGTCCGATTCCAGAACCTGATATGTTCCGGGGAGAATGCAATCGGCATCGTAGGCGAAGACGGCAATATCCGCGATGTTTCCTTCACCGGCCTGTCCATGGAACTGAAAGACAGCGAAAACCTGCCCGTCAAGGGCAGGCTCATCGATGCGAGCCCGGGTGCCCAGACCGCGCGTCTGCCGGATGAGTCCCCTTATTGGCTGCATGTTCAGGGCGCGAAGGATATCCATATCAGTCATGCCCGCATTGCCTTGTACAAGGGCGTAATGCCAGGCGTTTCGATGAAGGATTGCGCGAATGTGAAGATTGAGGAAGACTGAGGCTGCAATTGAGGAAGACTGAGGCTGTAATTGAGGCTGTAATTGAGGTTGTAATTGAGGCTGCAATTGAGGCTGTAATTGAGGTTGTAATTGAGGCTGCAGTTGAGGCTGAGTGAAGACCCCTTGCCCTTTTGCCGCCTATCCCTTCCCGTTCCAGCAATGGGTGCACAGCTTTTCTGCCGGCAGGCCGATGGCATCGACCATGTCGTCCAGGCGGTTATAGGCGAGCGAGGTGAAATTCAGGCGCTGCTTGATGGCATCGACCATCTGGCGGTAATTCTCGCTTTCCGGATTGGCGTAATTCTCGAGTTTCTCAACGGCCTGGCTGCCTTCCCGCACATCGACCACGCGGCGGGCAATCAGATCCATGATGGAACTGGCTCGTGAAAAGTTGAGATAGGGACAGCCGAAAAGCAAAGGCGGGCACGCCGGGCGGATATGCACTTCCTCAGCACCGCACTGGTACAGGAATTCCGTTGTTTCACGCAACTGGGTGCCGCGTACAATGGAATCATCAATCAGCAGGAGCTTCTTTTTTCGGATGAGCACATCAATCGGGATGATTTTCATGCGGGCGATCAGGTTGCGCAGGTTCTGATCCTGCGGCATGAACGAACGCGGCCAGGTCGGCGTGTATTTGATGAAAGGACGGGAGAACGGGATGCCGGATCCATTGGCATAACCGATGGCATGGGCAGTTCCGGAATCCGGAACGCCGGCCACCAGATCCGCACGCACGTTGTCCCGCCTGGCCATCCGCTCTCCACAGCGGTAGCGGACCATTTCCACGTTCTTCCCTTCATAGGATGAGGTTGGGTAGCCATAATAGATCCAGAGGAATGAACAGATTTTCATGGCATCCCGCGGCGGGCTGATGGTTTCGATGCCGTCCGCGGTGATGCGGACGATTTCAGACGGCCCCAGTTCATGGCAATCCTTGTAGCCCAGGTTCATGTAGGCGAACGATTCAAAAGAGACGCAGTGCGCATCTTCCCTGGAACCGATGGTCAGCGGCGTCCGGCCCATCCGGTCCCTGGCCGCATACAGGCAGGAGGAGGTCATGACCAGCAGGGTCATGGAGCCGGAGATGCATTCCTGCGCATAGCGGATGCCTTCGATGATGCTGTCGCACTGGTTGATGAGCGCGGCGACCAGTTCGGTGGGATTGATGTCGCCGCTGCTCATTTCCAGAAAGTGCGTGCGGTTGTCCGCAAGCGTCTTCTCGGCCAGCTGGCGGATATTGTTGACGCGGCCGACCGTGGTAATCGCGTAGCTGCCCAGGTGGGATCGCACGATGAGGGGCTGGGGCTCGCTGTCCGATATGCAGCCGATGCCGATTTTCCCTGACATGCTGCCGATTTCATGCTCGAATTTCGTTCGGAACGGGGAATTCTCGATGTTGTGGATGCCGCACGCAAAGCCCTTGTCGCTGAAGAACGCCATTCCTCCGCGCCTGGTGCCCAGATGCGAATGGTAGTCCGTTCCAAAAAAAACGTCCAGGACACAATCGGATTTGGAAACGACGCCGAATATGCCACCCATATGATAAATCCCCCTTGTCTTCAGGTCAAAAAAGTGCCAGGACCCTGGGATCCGTCAATGATGCGGAGTTCTTATCCAGGAACAGCGTCATGTCCGGATGCGTTTTCAGAATCGTGGCCGGCAAGGTGGGGGAAGGCGCGCCGCCCAGCGTTGCACGGATTGCCGCGGCCTTCACGGCATGCGGCACGGCGGAAAGGATGCACCGGCTCTGCATGATGCGGTGCACGCTCATGGTAATCGCTTTGTCCGGTACATCCGCAAGGGTTGGAAACCATCCCTCGCCCAATTGCTGGCGCCGGCAGGCCTCATCGAGCGTGACGATCAGGAAAGGTTCCCGTGTTTCAAGATCAGCCGGAGGATCATTGAATGCAATGTGGCCGTTTTCGCCGATGCCGATCAACGCCACATCGATCGGTTCGGCAAGAAGCGCTTCCGTGACCCTGTTCAGATTGACTTTGAAATCCCCATCGCCATCGATCAGGTGGAACAGGCCCACAGGCACTTTCGCGATGACCCGTTCGCGCAGGTATTTGCGAAAGCTTGCCGGATGCGCGTCCGAAAGACCGATGTATTCATCGAGGTGGAACATTTCGACCTTGTCCCAACGAATGTCGGCGGCAGTCAGAGCCTCCAGTGTCTCGAATTGAGAAGCGCCCGTCGACAAGACAACCCGTGCCTTTCCATTCCGGCGAATAGCTTCGCGGATGCAGGCCGCAGCCGCGGCTCCCGCTTTTTCGCCCAATTCCCGGCAATCTTCGCTCATGACGATCTTCATTTTGCCATCCCCCATTGGTTTCCACTGATTACTGCACGGCAACGGGCATACGCGGGTTGCTTCGCCAGGTTCAAGTCTATCATTTCCAAGCCGCATCCGCCATCCAATTCGCGTCCGTAATTCGCGTCTGTAATTCGCGTCTGTAATTCGCGTCCGTAATTCGTGTCTGTAATTCGCGTCCGCTATTCGTGTCCGCCATTGTCCTGGGCGGACCTAAGTGATAGAATCGGGTTGACAGACATAAGGGAGGGCACCATGAAAGGAAAACAGGCTTCATTTCGAACCGGTGTGCTCATTCCGACATCGATCCCCGGACACTTTTCCGTTTTCCTCCTCACCGCACTCCTCCTCATCGCTTCCCTCGCCGCGTGCGGCCGTTCACCGGGAACCATTCCTGAAAATGCAGCCGGATCCTCTGTGCAAGCCACGGCTCAGTCAGCGGATTCGCAGCAATCGGCATCGGAAACCACGGGACCGCAGACCTCCGAATCGCCAACAGCCGCTCCACAGACAGATATCCCGGCACCGGAACCTTCAGATGATGGCGCGCCCACTCCTTCCACCGAACCATCATCCGCTTCATCTGCCGAACCATCTCCCACTCCTGCCGTATCGTTGTCCAAAAGCCAGCCGGGCGCCATTCTGGATGAATCAATCGACAAAGCGCCCCTTGTCCGTCTTCTCATGATGGAAGACTATTCGCTGAAAGGGTTTCAGGCCAGCTTTGGAACGGATCTCGTTCAAAGCGCAGATGGCGCATATGAAATGTTTTCCTACCCGAATGGCGTCTATTTCGAAATAATGAAAGATGGAACGGTTGCTGGGTTCGGAATGAACAACGGTGCGATCACGCTTTATCCCGATCAAATCCAGCGAATGAAAGCGGACGTGTTCGGGAATCCCGGCGAGGAATGGCTGATCCTGTATGAGTACGATTTGTACTATCGGTTGCTCGTACTTGATGGAGCGACTGAATCGGTGCTCCGGGAATATGAGACTGGCTTTTTGAATCTCCGCGAAGTTCAAATCGGCGATTTTCTGCGTGAGGGCAGCCTGCAGCTGTATATCGACGGATATGCCGACGGAACGGAAAAACGCGCGGTCTATCGTGTTGTGGCGGATGATTTCGTCCAAGTGTTCGACATTGGATCCTTCAGCCAGTATAAAGACGGAATCAAGGCCGCCATTGCCGGCAGCCAGCTGAATCTGGACGTGCAGGTGGCGGGATATCCGGAGAAGAAACAATCCCAATTGCCCGAGAGGATCTACTACGACAACCGGGGTGTCGCGGACAAGAATTCATTGCTCTCCATTCATCCCTCATGGCATCTGCTGGAAAAGGACGGCATGTGGTTCGTGAATGTGCGGTATTCCGTGGATTTCGACATGCTGGGATATTACTGGGGCCCGCCGATGGAGAATATGGAAGACAACAGCATGATGCTGAATGATTTGGCGCGGGTGGACCTGTTGCTGGCCATGGAAAATGGGGTGCCGAAGATTGTTGAAGGCAAGACATCCATAAAATACGACAATCCGACGCTTCTTTCCGTCAATCCCATCGGACGGGAAGAAGGAAAGCTGCTGAACGGACCGGTTCTGGAATCCACGATGGAAGAAGCATTCACTGCCGCCGGTGGAGACACAGGCACCTTCGAATATGCCGAACAACTTACCGTGAACGGGGTTTCACTCTTTGAATTCACAGGGTCCATCGTCGATATCACCGTATTGACCAAAAGTCATTCAACGACAAGGGGAATGAAAGTCGGCGATTCCATCCAAACGGTGGAACTTCTGTACGGGAAGCCTGATGTTGGCTTTTCGGGTGATGAAACAGTGTCATACAAGAGCGTATATGAATATCAGGGGAAGCCGCAGGTGAATTACTATCGCG
>JANYKF010000481.1 GCA_025361665.1 Clostridiaceae bacterium | reverse complement strand
GGAACTCCGGTCTTTCGACCCTTCCGCCATGACGCCGCTTGACGCTTTGAACCGCCTTTACGCCCTGCATCAGAAGCTGAAGTAAATGACGAATCATTGTCTTGGCGCAATCCTTCCGCGATGGGAGGATATGAAAAGCAGGACTTGGAAAGGAGCCCGATGGGCAAAATCATCATTCTCGACGAACAGACTGCCAACCAGATCGCTGCGGGAGAGGTGGTCGAAGGACCGGCCTCGGTGGCGAAGGAACTGGTTGAAAACGCCGTGGACGCCGGTGCCAGCCAGGTTCAGGTGGAAATCCGCAATGGCGGGGTCAAACTGATCCGGGTCACAGACAACGGGTCCGGCATGGAACGGGATGATGTGGAACTTGCCTTCGAGCGCCATGCCACCAGCAAAATCAGGAAGATCACGGATTTGAATGATATCCGGAGCATGGGTTTCCGCGGGGAGGCATTGGCCAGCATCGCTTCCGTGTCGCGTCTGGAAATGATCACCCGCACGTCGGAAGAAATAGCCGGCGTGAAGGTTGCCATCGAAGGAGGACACATCCTTTCGGTGGAAGAAACCGGATGTCCTGCCGGTACGACCTTTCTCGTGCGCGATCTTTTTTTCAACACGCCAGCCCGATACAAATTTTTAAAAAAGGATGTCACGGAAGGTGCCCGTGTCGCCGATGTGATGGAACGCCTCGCTCTGGCTCACCCCGATGTGTCCATCCAGCTGCGTTCGAATGGCGAAATTGTGATGCATACGCCCGGGAACGGCGATTTGGCCAGCACTGTCTATAGCCTGTATGGCAAGGAAACAGCCGGGTCCCTGCTAAAACTGTCCCATATCCACGAGGGAATCGCCGTGTCCGGATTTGTCGGCCGACCTTCGATCGCCCGTGGAAACAGGGGCAGGCAAACAGTCCTGATGAACGGACGCTTCATTCAGAACCGTTCCGTCACGGCGGCACTGGATGAAGCCTTCAAAACCCTGCTGATGACAAGGCAGTTCGCTTTTGCCGTGCTGGTGCTGGACATCCCGCCCATGCGGGTGGATGTCAACGTGCATCCGGCCAAGCTGGAAGTGCGTTTTTCCGAGGAAGGCGCCGTTTTTTCCGCCGTGCACGGCGCTGTCAGAAATGCACTGATGGCCGGATCTTTGGCAGGCCTGCTGGCTCCGGTCGAAACACTGGAAGCGGGGAAACCACCCTTGGCGCCTTTCGCCGTCAGGATTCCGGTTGATGGGGAAGCTGAACAGCAGCACTATGTTCCACCGCTTACAGCGCTGCCTCCCGATGCAGGGAAATCCATCGCATCGGGCGGAACCCGTCCAGAAGACAAACACCGGGTTGAACCGGAACAAACCGAATCCTGTACGGACGGCCTGCCGGGAAAGGGAGAGGCTTATGTCGAAACCAGTGCGGACAAGCCATTGCGAACGGCGGAGCCGCAGCCGCGAATCCGTGTCGCAACACACAATGACTTTCCAGACACAAGTGTCAGGCATCCGTCCTTTCTTGAAATGCGCATCGTCGGGCAGGTTTTTGATGCCTATCTGGTCCTGCAGCATCTGGATGAAATGCTGCTGCTTGATCAGCATGCCGCCCATGAACGCATCCGCTTTGAGGATTTGAAATGGAGCCTGGCATCCGGAATGACGAATTCCCAGCAGCTGATGCAGCCGATCAGGCTGGAAATGTCCGCAATGGAGTATGATCAGGCTGTTCAGTCCTTTGAGGACTTGCACCGCATCGGATTTGAACTGGAAACATTCGGCCGGGACACCATTTTGGTCCGCGCCATTCCCACGACGTTCGATGGGGGGTTAACGGGCCCGGAGCTCGCTTCCATCCTGTCGGACTGGCCCAGGGAATCCAACCGGCGCCAGGAGGGGATCAGCGAGGAGCTCCTGCACAGGATCTCCTGCAAGGGAGCCATCAAGGCCAACCGGATGATGGGGGGAGAGGAAATCCGCGCGCTGCTGGAACGGCTGTCCAATCTGGAAAATCCGTATACTTGTGTGCACGGCCGTCCCATCCTGCTTCGGTTTCCGCGTCGGGAACTGGAAAAGCGTTTCAAGCGCATCGTATGAGAAGGAAGCAATCATCGCGGACCGAAAGAATCAGCCCTGGGATCGCCGTTGCGATCATCGCTCAATTCGCGTATCATCGGGGAAGGATGGCTTTGAGATGACGGACGAGAAGACGGTATTGGTCATTGCGGGCCCGACTGCATCCGGCAAGACGGCGCTCTCGGTGGAAGCATCCGCCATATTCGGCGGAGAGGTCGTGTCGGCCGACTCCATGCAGATATACCGGGGCATGGACATCGGGACGGCCAAACCGTCCGCCGCGGACCAACGGGGCATCCCGCATCATCTGATGAACATCGTGTCTCCGGATCAGCCTTTCAGTGTCGCAGAATGGCATGCGGCGGCCAAGCGCGTCGTCGCGGATATCCTTGCCCGAGGCGCTTTGCCCGTCATGACAGGTGGAACAGGGCTTTATGTGAACAGCCTCGTCCACAATCTCCTGTTTTCCGAGGCAGTCGCCAACCCGGTCTACCGCAGGGAATTGAAGGATATGGCGGATGCGGAGGGAGTGGACGCGGTTCATGCACTGCTGACAGCCCGTGATCCGGAAAGTGCCGCCGCGATTCACCCAAACAATCTGGTTCGCGTGATCCGTGCTTTGGAAGTCCATCATGAAACAGGGGAGCCGATGGCCGTTCACCGGATGCGGTCCCGGATGGAACCCTCTCCCTGGCGATTCATCCTGTTTGGACTTTTGCCGGAGAGGCAGCTGCTGTACAGCCGGATCAACCACCGGGTGGACGAAATGATGGCAGCCGGATTGCCGGATGAAGTGCACCGTCTTTTGGAATCCGGGTATCCGGGAACGCTCCAGTCTATGCAGGGCATCGGCTATCGGGAGCTTGTGGCTCATTTCAGCGGGTCATGTTCCTTGGAAGAGGCAGTGGGACAGATCCGGCAAAACACGCGAAATTACGCGAAACGCCAGATCACATGGTTTTCACGGCTGGAGGGCCTTCAGTGGGTGGATCCGGTTCAGGCCGGAACGGATCGGATCCTGGAACAGATCCGGCAGGCGCTTGCAGGGACATCGGCATGAGTTCATTTTCATGGCTTGCTGGAGATTCGCCGCTATGGCTCTGTGGTCTGCCAGGAAACGAGGGAAAAGGATGAAACGAATACTTATCCCCATGATTGAGGTCGGCGGGTGTCACAAATCCATCGCCTTGGCCATTCGGGATGCAATCGAGCAGCAGCACCCCGGAGCCTATGAAATAAGGGTCGTGGATTTTCCGCGGGCATGCGGGGCCAGGAGCCTGGACAGGTGGATCAAGTCCGTCTGGAACATCGCATTGGCGCATCCCGACATCACGAACCTGCTCAACGGCTGGCTGGATGCGGCCAATCGAATGATACAGAGCAACACATTCACGCGCCTTTTCTATTCGGAATTTCTCCACAAGGGAATGAAATATATCCGTGATTTTCAGCCCGACCTCATCATATCAACCCATTTCCTATGCACATCCGTCGCCGTGCTTTCACGAAAGACATACGATTTGGACTGCCGCGTGGTTTCCCATGTCAGTGACCCTTTCCAGCCTCATTGCCTTTGGGTGAACCCGCTTGCGGATGAGCTGCTGGTGGGTTCCGAGACGGCACGGGGCTGTCTGGAAAAATTCGGGCAGTCCTCCGGGTCGATGACGGTGTTTCCATTCCCGCTCAGCAAAGGTTTTTTTGAGCCGATTGCCCGGAGCCGGGAGGAGATTCTGTCGGAACTGGGACTGGAACCGCGTCGGATGACGGTTCTTGCAAGTTCCGGGGGTGAGGGGATTGGAGGTACGGACCTGTATGTTCGCGCACTCTACCAGTCCGGGCTACCCATCAACCTGATTACCGTCTGCGGTCGGAACGGGCGTCTGCTGAAGGAGATGCGGGCGATGGCGGGAAAACCTTCCGATGTACTGTTATCTCCGCTGGGGTACGTCGGCAACATGAATGAACTGGCCATGGCAGCAGATCTCGGTCTTGTCAAAGCCGGCCCGTCCACCCTCTTTGAACTCCTCGCGAAGGGGTGCCCTGTCATGGTGACCCATGTTGCCGCCCAGATAGAGCAGGGGAATCTTGATTTTGTCCTGGATCAGGAGCTTGGCTGGGATGTGAGGAATCACGCCACATTTGAAGAATTGATGGCACATCTGCCTGAACCCGGATTTTTGGAGCCGGTTCGGCAGAGAATCAAGGAAAACACCTATATCCAGTCCCTTTCCGGGGGAACCGCCAACCTGGCTGATCATCTTGTGGCCGGCATGGATGCGGAGCGCAGGATACGCAAACGGCGTTCGGAAATCCGCCTGATCCGCATCCGGAGCCCGGAACGCCGATCGAGATCTAAACGCAGGCTCACGAAGCCGAAGTGGTGAATGCGGAGCCTGCCCTTGCTTAGTGCATTTTCCGGATCGTGATCCGATGAAAAAAACAGACTATCATCGGAATTCCGCTTGAATCACCGGAAGATTTTGAGTAAGATAATGATGTGGCCCTGTTGGGCCGGATTTGTTTTGATTTCATCTTATCTTATCTCACCTTATTTTTTCCAGGGGAGGGTCATCATGAACAAGAATATCAATTTGCAGGACGTGTTCCTCAACCAGGTCCGTAAAGAACATGTGCCGGTCACCGTCTATCTGACCAACGGCTTCCAATTGCGCGGCATGGTGAAGGGTTTCGACAATTTCACGGTCGTGCTCGATACAGAAGGCAAACAACAACTGGTCTACAAGCACGCCATATCCACCGTTTCCCCGATGAAGGCGGTCAATATCATATTCAACGAGAACATCCCGCCGCACGAGGCTTGACCGTGGAGCAGGCCGGCATGCCGAACTTCCGAAAAAAAAGGATTCTCATTCCCATGATCGAGGTGGGGGGCGGACACAAATCCATCGGCCTCGCCATTCGTGATGCCATCGAACGGCAGTACCCCGGTGAATTCGGGATGGATGTCGTGGACTTTGCTCGCGCCTGCGGCGCAGTGCATGTAGACAATTGGCTCAAGACTTTTTGGAGCAGCGCATTGGCCCACCCGATTGCAACCAACCTCATGAATGGATGGATGGACAAAATGTACCGCCTGGTGCGCAGCAATACGTTCACACGGATGCTGCAGGCGGATTTCGTTCAAAAAGGCTCTCGATTCATTCGGGATTATCAGCCGGACCTTATTATTTCCACCCATATGCTCTGCACTTCCGTCGCTGTATTTGCCCGTGAAAAATACCGGCTGGATTGTCGGATTATCTCCCACGTGAATGACCCTTTCCGTGCCAACAGCCTGTGGGTGAACCCCTTGGCGGACGAGGTGATCGTGTGTTCGGAAACCGCCAGGGAACACATGGTGCGGCTTGGACAACCTCCGGCCAGCATGACGGTAATGCCTTTTCCGATCAACAGCCGTTTTTTTGACCCCATCTCCCGAACCCGGGAGGATATTCTCCTCTCGCTGGGACTCGATCCGAAACGCATGACGGTTCTGGCGAGTTCCGGCGGCGAAGGGATAGGCAATACGGAAACCTATATCCGGGAGCTCTTTCTTTCCGGCATCCCCATCAACATCATTGCCGTTTGTGGCAGGAACGAAAGGATGCTGCGCGAGATGCGGCTCCTGGCGGCTCGACCTTCGGCCGCCCGTTTCGCCCCTCTCGGTTTTGTGGACAATATGAATGAATTGGCCTTCGCCTCGGATGTCGGATTGGCAAAGGCAGGTCCCTCATCCCTGCTGGAAATGCTGAGCAAGGGTTGTCCGGTCATGATCACCCATGTGGCGCACCATGCCGAACAGGGGAATCTCGATTTTGTGGAGCGGGAGGGATTCGGATGGGATGTGCGGGATCACCGCACATTCGAAGGACTGTGTGCACAACTTCGGGATCCCGGATTTCTGGAACCCGTACGGCAGAGGATTCGCGACAATCCATACATCCGCTCGCTCCCTGATGGCGCAACCCGGCTGGCCGCCTACCTGATCGAAGGCATGAATAAACCGCGAAAAACAAAGCGGACCCATGGACAGGTCCTTCTCACCCGTATCCGGTTCGTGAAGTGCCGACGCCGATTGAAACATGATTCTCGTGCAAAAAGTCGATTTTCGACTTTTTCATGCAAGTTGCATTTTGCAATTTGCATGCATCCGGCGGCAAATGCCGCCGAATAGCACCAAATCACGTGATTTGCATGCAAGATTCCGGAGGAATCTTACATAAAAACTCACAAAAGTGAGTTTTTACACCAGAATCAAACATCATACCGGCATGATCATACATTGAAACGGAACAGGGTGACGTCTCCGTCATTCATCACATATTCCTTGCCCTCAGAACGGACAAGGCCCTGCTCGCGAGCGGCAAGATAGGAACCGCAACGGATCAGGTCCTCATAGGCGATGATTTCCGCTCGGATGAAGCCGCGTTCAAAGTCCGTATGAATTTTTCCTGCGGCCTGAGGTGCTTTCGTGCCCTTGTCTATCGTCCAGGCGCGGACTTCCTGTTCGCCGGCCGTCAGGAAGCTGATGAGTCCGAGCAGGCGATAACTGCCTTTCACCAACAGATCAAGGCCGGATTCCTTCAGGCAGAGTTCATCCAGGAATTCTTGCCGATCTGCATCCTCCAATTGTGCGATTTCCTCCTCAACGCGCGCGCAGATGACCATGACTTCCGCATCTTCCTCTTCAGCAGCGGTTTTTACCCGGGTCACGAATGGATTTGCGACAAGTGAGGCCAAGTCAGCCTCGGAAACGTTCGCGCAGTATAAAAGAGGTTTGGAAGTGAGTAGGAAAAACTGATTCACCCATTCGCGTTCCTCGGCGGTGAAGGTCATCGTCCGGACCGGTTTCCCACTTTCCAGCGTGGCTTTGATGCGTTCCTGCAGTTCCAATTCCAGCGCGGATTTCCGCTCGCCGCCCTTTGCGAGCTTCCGGGTGCGGTCCATTCGCTTTTCGATGGCTTCCAGATCGGAGAAAATGAGTTCGAGATGGATTGTCTCAATATCCCGGATCGGGTCGACCGTACCGTCCACATGCAGGATGTGGCTGTCTTCAAAACAACGCACCACATGGACAATGGCATCGACTTCCCGGATGTGCGCGAGGAATTTGTTGCCGAGGCCCTCGCCTTTGCTGGCGCCCCGGACAAGAC
>JANYKF010000462.1 GCA_025361665.1 Clostridiaceae bacterium | reverse complement strand
GGTAAGGTGATTCCTTTTCGATCACCTCGTTGACGATGACGCGGATGGCTTCCTCCACTTCGCCGGATTCCTTCCCGTCGTTGTTGTCATCGGTGATGTGCACCTCGTCCACCACGCGGTCGAAAATCTTCTTCTTCAATTCGCGGTAGGGATCCTCTCGCACCTCTTCGCGATTCGCGGTGCCCACCGGGGTGCCCCGTTTCTTCGCGTCATCATCCTTTTCCAGCTGGAGCCTTTCCAACAGTCCCATGGTTCCATCCCCCCGACGATCGAAATCCTGTTGCCGCTATTTTCAACCGAACCATTTCTTTTTCGCGGGCTTTTCCTCGCGACTGGCCGTGCCATCCGGATTGTCCAGCATGTCCGACATGCCGAAGATGGCCTTCGCCACTTTCGTATCTTCCCGCGTCATGACGAACGGGATGCCCTTGTTGGCGGAGGTGATGACCGTGGTGCTGTCTTCCGGCATCAGCGACCAGATGGGATGGCCCACCGCCTCTTCAAATTCCCGGTATTTGATGCCGTACTGCTCGGATGCCTTGTTCAGGATGACATGCATCTTTTCGCGCGGATACTTGATGGATTCCATCAAATCCAACCCGACTTTCACATTCTTGATCGTTGGCAGGTCAAGAGTGGACACGACCAGGATCCGTTCGGACATGTCGAGGGCTGTGAGGACAATCTCATTGAGGGCGGCAGGCAAATCGATGACCACGTAATGGAAATTCCCGGACAGCAGGCCGAGGACCTTCTCGATCTGCTTGGCGTCGATGAACTCCGAATATTCAGGCTTCAGCGGCGCCGGCAGGATATGGACGCCCGTGAAATGGGTGGTCAGATAATCGTTCACGATTTCTGAATCCACCGTCTTGAGATCGCGGACCAGGTCGTACAGCGTATTTTTTACGGACAGATTCATCATGACGGCCACGTCGCCGAACTGGAGATCCAGGTCAACCAGCGCGACCCGCTTTTTCGTAGTCCGGGCAAGCGCCACAGCCAGGTTGCAGGCGATCGTCGTCTTCCCCACGCCGCCTTTCGTACTGAATACCGTGAAGACACGGGTCTGAATCACCTGATCCGGTGAACGCAAACCATGTTTACGCTTGTTCTGCATTTCATATGTCTTCTCGATGGAGGCGACCAGATCGTCGGACGTGAAGGGCTTCACAAGGTATTCCCTCGCACCGGCGGACATGGCCTTCTTCAAGTATTCCTGCTCTCCCTGGACGGACATGATGATGACGCCGACATCCGGATTGGAAGTGGTGATGAGCCCGGCGGCGGCAAGGCCGTCCAGGTCGGGCATGTTGATGTCCATCAGCACGATGTCCGGCTGCAGCTTCTGGACGATCTTCACACCATCCCGGCCTCCATTGGCGGTACCGACCACTTCGATGTTCCGTCCGCCGAGGGAAAGCAGCGTCACGATATTGTCGACGGTATCCCGCGAGTCATCCACCACCACGACTTGAATTGTTCCATCCTTCATGAGTATCCTCCATACCGGATCCGGTTCATGATTTCCTTTACCCAATACCCTCTCCATGCCGATTCAAGTAAACTCAAAGGTCAGGGAACCGCACATTACGGTGCTACGGCACCGGTGCTCCCGCCAGACGTTCCGATCGAGGAGCTTGAAGAACCTGCCTTGGAGGCCTGCCCGGGCATCACGGCAAAAGGAAGCAGCCGCTGGGGAAGCATATCGGTGACAATGGCCCCGTCCGTCTGTTCAATCTTCTTATCGTCCTTGCCGCGAAGAGCCAGCGTGTAGTCGCTGTTAACCGCGTTGAATACGAGAATTTCCGCTTCCTTCGGCGTAACTGCCAGGGTGACCGTTTTCGGCATGTCTTCCAGGTTGTAGACGTCCCGTTTCGGCGTGCCGGCCTTCTCATCCAGTATCCGGTTCGGTCCGACGGCCAGCACCTGGATATGCTGCAGCACAGTCCTTGTGAGTTTGACGGGATTACCGTCCTTCGTTTCCATGGACCAGCTGGCGATGACATCCACATAGTCCCCGGTCATGATCTGCATCGACAACAGGTTGCTTTCATTGACGAACACGCTGACCGCACGATATCCGGCAGCCAGATTGTAGGCGAGGGACAAATCCTCCCTCTTGCCCAACCGCTGTTCACGGAAAGGTTCACCCAGCAGGATGGCTTCCCTGGCATACATGCCCTCAATGGCTGATTTGTCAGCGAGAATGCCTTCCGGAACCGAATCTGTGCTGACATCAATGGAACGCATGTCAGCGGCGCCAATCACCTCGCCCGGCAGAATGTCCCGTACGGATACCAGGATCGTGGTCTTGGCCTTCTCCGCCGTCGGCGCCTGCATGTTCCGCACGTAGTTGAACAGGACCAGCGCGCAGACCACCGTCAATATCAATGAAATGAGGAGTGCTTTCCGATTCATCTTTCCCATGCCATCCGTCCCCCATATGCCAAGCTATCCTGTCTTATGTATTCCCCATTATTCGACACGCATCACTGTTTTACTTTTCAAAATTGCAGAACCACCAGGAAAAAACGCACCGATAATAGGTGTCAGCAAATGGTTGTCGAATAATGGGGAATACATAAGACAGGATAGCTTGGCATATGGGGGACGGATGGCATGGGAA
>JANYKF010000448.1 GCA_025361665.1 Clostridiaceae bacterium | reverse complement strand
GGGAAGGGATCATTCTGCCGACCTACGCTCATGTCTGGGATGCGGGCATTGATGTCTGTGCGGCGGAAAACACGCGCGTCGGCCCAGGTGATACCGTAATCGTGCCCACCGGTCTGAAATTCGCCATTCCTGAAGGATATGAAATCCAGGTCCGCCCCCGCAGCGGCATCAGCGCGAGAACCCCGCTCCGGATCTCCAATGCGCCGGGTACCGTGGACAGCGGATACCGTGATGAACTCGGCATCCTTGTCACCAACACGTCGGATTCCGACGGACACAATGGGGAAGCGTCCATCACGGTCGATACATCCGGCAATCAAAAAGGCCATTACCTCATCAGGAAAGGGGATCGCATCGCGCAGCTTGTCCTGGCGGAAGTCCCGCACATGAAGCTGGTGGTCGTTTCCAGCGTGGCGAGGATCGGTGACGACCGCGGCGGAGGATTTGGATCCACCGGCGTAGGTTCACTTTAAGAACGGAGCGCATGATGCGGCCGTTTCGCTTCGGGAACGGAGCGGAAGAGGCATCAGGTTCACTCCTTCACGCTCCCGTTCAAAATGCCCGCGACGAAATATTTCTGCATGGACAGAAACACAATCAGTATGGCAAGGCTTGACACAAGGGTTGCCGCCATCAATTGGTTCCAGAAAATTTCGCCCTCGTTGCGGAATCGTGTCAGGGCAAGCTGCACGGTCGTGATCGTATCCGCCCCATTGTTGGTCATGACCAGGGGCCAAGTGTATTCGTTCCAGGCCGCTGTGAACTTCAGAACCACCAGCGCGCCCAGAATCGGTGCGGAAAGCGGCAGATAGATGCTCAGAAATGCGCGGAACCTTCCGCATCCATCCATTTTTGCCGCCTCGTCCAGCTCCTTCGGAAACATCAGGTAGAACTGCCTGCACATGAAAACACCGAAAGACCCGGCGACATAGGGCAGGATGAGTCCGGCATACGTATTCACCAGGCCGGTTCCCCCCGCGCCAAAAAGATTATTGCCGCCCATCAGCGGGAAATTCTTCATGAGGATGAAAAGGGGCACCAGTGTCACCTGCGGCGGGATCATCATTCCAGCCAGAATCAGCACGAACAGCGAACGGCGCAGGGGAAATTCAATCCGCGCGAAGGCATAGCCGGTCATGGCGTTGATGAACAGGCTGAGGCCGGTGGCCATGCCGGCCGTGAACGCGCTGTTGAACAGATAGCGTGCCCAGTTGCCGCTTGTCATGGCGTCGGCGTAGTTGGCAAAACGAATGGGATGCGGCAGCAAGGACAATCCCGGAGAGTAAATCTGCTCCATGCCCTGCAGGGACACGGAAAGCATCATGGCGAACGGGAATCCGGCCGAAAGAATAAACAGGGCCAGGATGAAGAATCCTGCAGCTTTGCCAGCCCGGGATCTTGCTTCCCGGGTTATTCCCCGCTTTCTTGCGGCGTGATGGATATCCCGCTTGCTGTTCATCACCTCGTCTCGTTCACGCATCATGCTTTCTCCCGCCCGTCATCCAGCTGGCCGCCGAATTTCAGATTCAAGAGGGTGATGATGAGGATCATCACAAACAGCACTACGGACATCGCGGACGCATAGCCCATTTTGAATTCCGAAAAAGCCCGGATGTATATCTGGTGGGTGATGGTGGTCGTTGCATCCAATGGACCGCCATTCGTCATGATCCGGACCTGTTCGAAGGTCTTGAAGCACTCGATGGTCAGCGTGGCCAGCAAAAAGAAGCTGACAGGACGGATGGCCGGCAGCGTGACGTGCCAGAGGCCGCGCAAAAAGCCGGCTCCGTCGACGACCGCCGCATCGTATTGGCTCTGCGGAACGCTTTGCAGTGCCGCCAGATAGATGATCATGACATAGCCGAGAATCTTCCAGATGTTCACGAGGAT
Organism: Clostridiaceae bacterium; assembly: GCA_025361665.1. GTDB lineage: Bacteria > Bacillota > Clostridia > DSM-8532 > DSM-8532 > JAEWSN01. The sequence goes on along the minus strand of JANYKF010000448.1, from coordinate 1,208 downwards.
GAGGCAGGGCAGTGCCAGCCGTTCATCAAACAGCCAGTCGCTGCCTGGCAATCCCATCATCCAAAGCAGTTTGTTGAAGATTCCGGATCCCGGATCGAACAGGTAAAGCCAGATCATCGAAACGGAAACCATCGACGCGACGTAGGGGTACATGAGCAGGGTCCGCACGGCATACATCATTTTCCCCTGCCGGTTGACACAGAGGGAAGCGACGAATCCAAGACCCATCAAAGGGGCAATCGAGAAAATCGCGAATGCCAGCGTGTTCAGAACCGAACGAAGGAAGCTTTGATCCCGCAGCAGCTTCACGTAATTCTGGATTCCGATGAAATCCTTCGTGCCAAGGTTGTAGCTCGTGAAACTGTTGAACAGGTTCTGCACCAGAGGATAAATGACAAAAAAAGAAAAGAAAAGAAAGAAGGGCAGTATCAGCAGGTAGGCCGATACTGCATCTCCCGTCAGGCTTCGCTTTCTTTTGTCCGTTGCTGCATGCGGGCTGATCATGAATCGCGTTTCCTTGTCTGTTCTCACTGAGTGAATGGGCGAACCATTATTTTCTTGCCTGCTTCCTTGCGTGGATGGGCAAGTCGTTATTTGATTTCATCAAGCAAGGCCTGCTGAGCCTTTTTCAGGGCTTCCTCGGGAGACGCTTTGGAATAGAGCACTTCCTGCACCATGTTGTTCCGGATCTTTTGGAATGCGGCGGCCCAGGTGGTGCGTGGCATGCCGATGCCGTTGGCCACGCAGGCGGCACGAACCGCGTTCATCGGGTTGAGCTTGGTGAAGGCTTCAACCTGTGAGGTGCGGGTGACAGGGATGTTGAGATCGGTGGCGCGTTTCAGGACTTCTTCCTTCGTCAGCGCGAACGAGATGAACTTGAAAGCGGCATCGGGGTTTTTGCAGTCCCCTCCAATGAAGAGCATGTTGCAGCCGGAGAAGGTTTCCTGCTTCTTGCCCGTGTTGGAAGGGGGAAGCGCAATGCCGATTTTATCCTTGTAGGCTTCGTTTTTCAGCATGCCGGTCAGGGCCACGTTGTTGATGAGCGTCATGGCCGCATTGCCGTTGATGAATGGATTGACCTCGGTATTGCTGAACGGGATGCTGACATTGCCTATGAACGACGAAAGGAAGGCGAAGGCCTCCGCCTTGTCCGGCGTGTCAAGTGTGGGTTTGCCGTCCGCGTCATAATAGCGGCCGCCGTTTCCGAA
>JANYKF010000443.1 GCA_025361665.1 Clostridiaceae bacterium | reverse complement strand
GGTGTTTACGAGATCTCCGCCTATTATGCAGGAAGTCGCGTCTACAAATCGCTTGCAACCGAAAAACCGGTTGCCTGGGTGTCCGGCAATGTAAGCGGCCATCTGCTTACCTTGAACAGCACCTATACCTATGGCGATGTGCTTCATCCTTCTCTGAAGCAAATTCAGAAAACGATTGGCGGCACAACTTCCGATGAAATCACGACCGGCATCAGCTACCGGGTAGTCAAGTATACTTGGAAACTCGTTTTGTCCGAGCCATACTACTTCTGGCATTGGACCCTGACAGCAACGCCTGTCGATGGTTTTGTCTCGCCGGAAGGCGTTTGCAGTGCGGCGAAAGCCGGTGATTATACGCTGATCGCGTCCGTTGGCGGCACAGATGTCGCCTCACGCGCATTCAGCGTCAATCAGAAGATCATCACAATCGGCATTACGGACCAGGACGGCGAAGCAAAGACCTCCGTCATCACCCATCCCGCCATCGGAATTCTGACGCTGGAAGCCGGTTCCATGGCGTTCAACGATACATTCGCCGATCTTGGTCTCATCGTCAAGGCCAGCGACTCATCCGGCAGAGACGTTACAATCAGCAGCATTACGGATCCAGGCCGCTATCGCATCGTCGGCGCACCAGGACCGAATGCGGCCGTGATGAAGTTTGGGAACTATGCAATCACATTCATTCCCGGGTCCTATATCCTCACCAGCACCAAATTTGACGTTACCGGAAAAGCAAAGCCCGTGAACGGCATAACAGCCGGAACACTCGAAATGCTTACGCCGGTGGGCAACCCGGGTTGGGTTCAACGGTTTGCAAATGGCACCACCATGGTCTTCCTCGCCACACCGCTGAACGGAAACAGCGTAAAGCGATGGACGATTTCGGACACCGACCAACCGGCCAATCCGCCCATTCTTGACAAGACCACGCACAGCCAGACGCTGACCCACCTGATGAAGTCAGAAAACATCCTTGTGTCCGTTGAATTTGAAGTGTCCCAGAAAACCCTGCGTTTCCAGGCAACGACCGGCGGCGCCATCGCCTGCACCAGCAGCAATGTGCTGAACAGCGGCGACATTGCCCGTACAGGGGCGGAATTCTCATTCCGTGCCACACCGGCTGTCGGATACCACTTTGTCGAGTGGCAGCTGACGGAGGTCGGCAAAGGCATCGTCCGGCCCGTCGGCACATCCCAGCCGGATGGCGGCAGCACCTGCAGCCTGGTCATGGGCGTGGGTGACACCGTGCTGCATGCCATCTTTGCCCGCGACAGCTACCTCATCACACTGAGGGGCGACCTGCAGGCCACCTACCTGGATGACACCGACGGCAGCATTCTCACAGCCGACATCCCGGTGACGGTGCAGACCGGCACCAGAATACCGGGCGACAAGCTCGTGACCGTAACACACAAGCCCGGCTTCATCATCCCGGAAGATGCGGATTGGACAAGGGACAGCCTATCCGTTACGTCCGCCTCCGGGGTCAGCGCAGACAACCAGCAATATGCCTTCACGATGCTGGTGGATACCGTCATCGCTGTGAAAACAGAAAATGAGCGGTACGATGTCTCTGTCGCCGTGACAGGTCCAGGTTTTGCCGTCAACACAGTCTCCACGACTGTGAACGGCACCCCGAGACTCCTGCCGGCCAATGTATCCGGCGGTTCAACCCTCACCTTCAAGGCGAACCCGGCATATGGATATGTATTCGACCATTGGACCTTGGGGAGCCCAACTGTGACAGCAGGCGGACTCACCCTGACCATCCCGGCCCTGGGCGGCCCATTGAATATGGAGGCCGTCTTTGCGGACAATCAATCCAGCCAGGTTATCGTACTTCATGGCCTCCGCGGGTCCATGCTCTGTACCGTGAATGACGGTACACCGCTTTCAATCTCCGCACCTGGTTCGAACACCTCCGTCAAAGTGTTCAAGGGCGACAACGTAATCATCACCGCTATACCACAGCCCAATTTCATGGTCGAGTACTGGCGGATAAACGGGGTCATTCTGCAGAGCACTGCCAAAACCCAGACCTTCACCGACCTGCCCGCTGCTTCCGACCTGACCGTGGAAGCAATCTTCGGTGCTCAGTCCTACACCACAGTCACCTATTCGGCAGGCACCGGCGGCTCGATTGGTGCAGCTTCTGATGGCGTTTCGTTTGAAAGCGGCAGCAACAGCATCGGCAACGGAAGCACCCTGGTGTTTGCAGCCGCTCCGGTTGCAGGCAAAATGGTCGACGGTTGGCAGTTGAATGGCCAGTCCGTCCTGAATGCCCTGGGAAAACCACTGGTCGATCCAATCTACACAATTCCCGCCTTGTCGGGTTCCGCAAATGTCGTGCTGTCCTTCCGGGATATTGTCACGCACACGGTAGGCACAGCAACGACAAACGCAGCCATCGTCAGTTTATTCTCACCGGCATGGCCCCTTGGAGTTCGGGATGGTGCTTCAGCCGCATGGCCCCTTGGAGTTCGGGATGGTGCTTCAGCCGTCTTCACAGTGACTCCGGATTCCGGGTACCAACTCGTCACCGTAGCCGCCATACAGACGGCGGACGGAGCGCCGGTTCTCTTTGACGGCACCGTGAAGCAGGCCGATGGTTCCTGGCTCTGCACCCTCAAGTCGGTCACAACCGATCTGACGGTTTCCGCAGAAGCAGATAAGCTCTACACCCTGTCCGTACCAACCGCTCCAGTCGGAGGCAGCATCCTTCTCAGTACTGAAAAAGCACTGGCAGGAGAAATCATTACGTTGAGAGCGACTCCGGGTTCCGGTTACACTTTCACCGGCTGGGTCGTCTCTGGCAGTGTCACACTCGGGAATGCCGCCGCTGCCGTAACCACCTTCACCATGCCACAGGACAATGTCAACGTCGCCGCAGTCTTTACAAAGACAAACAACGGCAGCAATGACAATGGGAATAATGGCAATAATGGAAACGGGGGCACACCTGCTCCCGCACCGGCTCCGATTGTGGAACTCGAACCGGAAGCGGCTCTCCCTGGAGGCGCAGCATTTGTTTTCACACTCGGTTCAGGCCGCATCATACCGGAAGACAGTCTGAAACTGGTTGAAGCAAACAAGACGCAGGATCTCCTCCTCACCGGAAACGGTTTCAGCATCAGAATCCCGGCCGGCACCTTGCAAGCAGGCGACGATCTCAATGATTATGTGCCAAATCTGCCGGGCCTGGATCTTGCCACAGGGGCAGGATGGGTTGTGTTGCGGACAGACTCGGCCGGTGGAAAGCATATCATCCGCTGGTCCATTGTCCGTACAGGTTATGTCGCATTCATTGTCGAAGGTCGCGGGATCTATTCGATTTTCGACAACAGCAAAGCATTCGATGACATCAAGGGACATTGGGCCAACCGCTCCATTCTTTTCTCGACAGCCCGCGAACTCTTCTCGGGAACCGGGAAAGGCAAATTCTCGACGGCTGCGTTCATGACCCGGGCCATGCTTGTCACAGTCCTTCACCGTTTGGACGGCTTGACCGGGTCGGCAGACGCAGCCTTCACGGACGTGCCGAAGGGACAGTGGTTCACAAGCGCTGTTTCCTGGGCGTATGAAAACAAGATCACCAGCGGAATCGGCAAAGGCGCTTTCGGTGCCGGAAACCGAATTACGCGGGAACAACTCGTATCCATCCTGTATCGTTATGCAGAACACCTCAAGCTGGATACGACTTTCGCCGGGGACCTGTCTGCTTTCCCCGATACTGCGACCGTATCTCCTTATGCCCGGGATGCTATGATCTGGGCGGTTGAAAACGGCCTCATCACGGGGCGCAATGACAAGCGCATCGATCCGGCCGGCGATGCAAATCGGGCAGAAGTCGCGTCCATTCTGGAAAGATTCATTGCGTTTGCCTTAAAATGATGTCAGTTTCCAATCGAGCAGGAGGCGGCCCTAACGGGCCGCCGACCTCTCACACCACCGTACGTACCGTTCGGCATACGGCGGTTCATCAGGTTCATTTCATTGAAAGACACTCTGTCAGGGTCACAAATCCGAACTCCTTGAGGTACCTGTTTGTCAAAGATGTGTTCAAGATTGCGCTCCCGGCGGTTCGCCAGTAGCTTTTCCTTGTGTTGGCGTATTGCCACGCTTGAGAGTTTTCCACACCAAGTCTGACAAGATTGTCATGTTTGGTGCGAATTTTCTTCCACTGCTTCCACCAACACATGCGGATTCGTCTCCGAATCCATTCATCCGTTTGCATCGCTGGGTTCTTCATGTCCGCCAGCCGGAAGTATCCTGTCCATCCCCGAATCAGGGAGTTCAGTTTGTCCCGTCTCTCTTCCATGCTCTTAGCCTTGCTTCTGGATGTGCATGCCCGCACCTTTTCCTTGAAACGGGCATAGGATTTGGCGTGAACTCTTGCCTTGATCTCCCGGGTTTTCGGAACACGGCGGAATGAGAATCCTAAA
>JANYKF010000440.1 GCA_025361665.1 Clostridiaceae bacterium | reverse complement strand
TGGAAGGGCCTGTAAGGGAAGCACTTGATTTGCTGAGGGAACGCGGAATCAATGCGAAGGCTCTCGTCTTCGGCGATATCTGGCCGCTGCCTGTTAGGGAGTTGACAGCCAAGGCAGCCAATGCCGGACATATCATCAATGTGGAGCAGAACAGCACCGGCCAGCTGGCCCTGCTGGTCAGGGAAGCGACCGGCATCGCCGTCACGGGGAGTGTGCTGCGCTATGATGGACGGCAGATCCCCCCGCTGGACATTGCTGACGAAGTGGCGGCCCTGATTTCCGGAAAAGACGGAATCACCGGCAACATGGATGAAACGGCAAGGGAGGTGCGCATATGAGCGGCATGATACGGACAAACGGTTCAGAAGGGCCTCCGGTCCGGCAGGACAGGTTCCGGACATCGGAGACTGCCTGGTGTCCGGGATGCGGTGACCATAACATCCTTGCGGCCTTGAAGGACGTATTGGATGAACTTGACCTCGAACCGCACAACGTGCTGGTGGTCGGCGGCATCGGCCAGGCGGCCAAAACCTCCCAATACATCAATGCGAACGGGTTCTGCGGGCTGCATGGCCGGGCATTGCCGCCTGCGGTCGCGGCGAAAATGGTCAACCCCAACCTGACTGTCATCATCGATTCCGGAGATGGCGATTCTTATGGCGAAGGCGGCAATCATTTCATCCACAACATCCGCCGCAATGTGGACATCACCCATTTTGTCCATGACAACCAGATTTACGGACTGACAAAAGGCCAGGCCTCCCCAACGAGTGCGCAAGGCCATGTCACCCATGTCCAAACGTATGGCTCGGCCAACATTCCGATGAACCCCCTGCTCACGGCGCTTGCCATGGGCGCCGGATTCGTGGCGCGCGGCTTCTCCGCCGACAAGGCGCAGCTGACCGACCTCATGAAACAGGCCATCCTGTTCCGGGGATATGCGCTGGTGGATATCCTTCAGCCTTGCATCAGCTTCAACAAAATCAACACGTACCAGTGGTATCGCAGCCGGGTATACCATTTGGATGACTCATACGATCCGACGCATCTGTCTGCCGCCATGGAGAAATCGATGGAATGGGGTGACAGAATTCCGACGGGCATCTTCTACCAGGTGCAGAAGCCTGTCTGGCCGGACCACATCCCCCATCTGAGGGAAGGTCCCGCGCTGGTGGACCGTCCTGTCAGTAAGGAAGCCATCAAAGCGCTGCTGGCGGACTTCCATTGAGATTGGCAGCCTGTTCGCCACAAAGTCAGTTTGCCAATCAACCTGCTTTTGCCGCTGTGCCAGCTGGACGTGTCTGCGTGCCAATCAACCTGCTTTTGCCGCTATGCCAGCTGGACGTGTCTGCGTACCCACGCACCTGGCTCCGTGTCCTTGCGCAAATGGGTCCGGGGTCTGGAAAATCAGGGCCCCAAAGGGTGGTACGGCCTACCGGTCAGTGATATGATGAACATATTCCGGAACGCAATGCTTGATTCACCTGCAATATCAGGCGACTCAACCGTTCCGAAGCCACCGGAGGAAGCATGAAGCGGATTGCGCAGCTGACAGACCTGCACCTGGACGACAGCATGGCCATTGCCAACGGGGTTGATACACGGGCCAACCTGGTCCACGTATTGGCGGATATCCGGGACAAGGGCATACGGGATGTGGTTCTGAGCGGCGATCTGGGAGAAGCGCATACCATTGGCTGGCTGGCAGACCAGTTGTTGCTGTTCGGTTTGTCGTCCCGATATCTGCTCGGGAACCATGACCGTCCGGCGGATTATGCTGCTCTGGCGGGTTTTGCGGAAAACACCCACGCGGAGGGTTGCTACTTTACCCTTCGCGAAGATGGTTTCCTGCAGCTGTATCTTGACTCCAGCAGATATGAAATCGGTTCCGGGCAGATGGCATGGCTGATGCGCCAGTGCAATGATTCAGATGAACCTGTCCTGCTCTTCATCCACCATCCGGTGCTCGATTGCGGAAACACACCGATGGATCGTTTCTATCCGATGCGCAAGCGGGATATCCTGCGTGATTTCCTACTGTCCCTCCGCAGGCCCGTCCATATCGTCTGCGGACACTACCACACCTGCCACGAACAGCAGATACAGAACATCTCGCAATATGTCACCCTGTCAACCTATGTCCAACTGAAAAAAACAGGCCTGCTTCTTGAAATGGATGGAAGGGATATCGGTTATCGCATTATCGAGGTCAATTCGGGCACCTTGCGGTCCTGGAGCATGGAAGTCCCTTTGCTGGCAAGGGTTTCATAATTCCGGCAACGATTATCGATTATATCGGCCAAGTATTTCCCGGAAGTCAGTCATATCATCAACCGGCAAGGCTGCGGCAGTTCGGCGGAAAACTTCACAACTCCGTCGGCAAGCACCTGGAAACCTTTCCCCATTCCATACCGCAACCCGTCCAAGTCATACAATACCGTCAACAGATGCCCATGGCAAGGCACTCCGTCCAGGCAGGCATATGGCCAGGCACCTTCCGGCAGCAGCGGATGGATTTCCACGCCTTCAGCCATGGCCCTGACGCCAAACAATCCCGACACAATCAAATCGCAGTATGTGGAATGATTATAGTCCTTTCCCCGTTCATATCCACCCTTTTCCGGATCCCATCCGCCATTCGCCCAGGTCTTCAGGCGCGTACGGGATATCCAGTCCCCGGTGTCAGGGTCCAGATTCTCATCAATCCATGGAACAACCATGCCGTCCTCCCTCAACCTTCGATGGGAGCGTGCGTAACGCACGAGCTCCTGGAGGTATTCTTCACGCGTTGCTGCTGGAATGCTTCTCATGGAATGATGGTCGGGGTCTTCAGGAAGGTTGCTCCCGGAGGGATGACCAGGTCCTTCATGAAGGTTGCTTCCGGAAAGATGATTGGCGAGCGCCGTCAGCATCTGCGAGGTGGAAAAAGGCCAGCTTGGCCCATTCCAAAGGCACTCGTGCCCTTGTTCACCAACCCCTTGCCCATTCATTTCGTTTCGTTTGGCCAACCATTGCCTCAGTTCTTTTCCCGAGCGGAATATCCCGTATGATGGATGTGTGCGCTCTGCTGTTGTCGGACCATATTCACCGTGGAAACAATCCGGATTGAACAAACTCCTCCATGCCCGGGATTCCGACGGTTCGGGAATGGTAACTATTCAGCATCAAAAATAGGTCTGGACTCTAAGTAAACAGTGTGTTATGCTCTTCTCATGGATTCAAAAACATTTAC
>JANYKF010000416.1 GCA_025361665.1 Clostridiaceae bacterium | reverse complement strand
ACCGGCGCCGGCCAGTGGGGAACGGCCGTGGCGGTCGCAACGCAGCTGTTCGGAATGGAATGCACCGTGTACATGGTCAAGGTCAGCTATCTGCAAAAACCCTATCGCAAGGCAATCATGCAGGCTTATGGCGCCGATGTGTATTCCAGTCCCACAACCCTTACAAACGCGGGGCGGTCCATTCTGCAGAAGGACCCCGACAACATGGGCAGCCTCGGCATTGCCATCAGCGAAGCGGTGGAGGATGCGGCAACGCATGCTGACACGAACTACGCGCTGGGCAGCGTGCTGGGCCATGTCATCCTGCATCAGACGATCATCGGTCTGGAAGCCAAAAAACAGATGGAAAAGATTGACGAGTACCCGGACATGGTCATCGGATGCTGCGGCGGAGGCAGCAATTTCGGCGGAATCGCATTTCCGTTTCTGCGCGACAAGATCGTGGACGGAAAAAAGATTGAATTCCTTGCAGTGGAACCGGCTGCGTGCCCGACACTCACGAAGGGCGCATTTGCCTATGATTTCGGGGATGTCGCCGGCCTGACCCCTTTGATGGAAATGTACACCCTCGGTCACGACTTCATGCCCCCCGGCATTCATGCCGGCGGACTGCGGTACCATGGCGAATCTCCATTGGTCAGCCGTGCGTATCATGACGGTTATATCGCCGCGCGTGCCGTTCACCAGACGGATGTGTTCGATGCGGCGGTTCTTTTTGCGAAAACGGAACTCATCCTTCCCGCGCCGGAGTCGGCCCACGCCATCCGTACCGTGGTCGACGAAGCCTTGCGCTGCAAGGAAACAGGCGAAGCGAAAACCATTTTGTTCTGCCTCTCCGGTCACGGCAATTTTGACCTCACGGCCTATGAGGATCATTTCAACAAGAAGCTGACAAATGTTGAATTCAGCGACGAAATGCTTGCTGAAGGGTTGAAAGGGTTGCCGGTCATCGGCTGACAGGCCGAAACAGGAAAACCACAAGTGAAAAAGGAGACTGCCATAATCGCGGCGTCTCCTTTTTTCGTCCTGCCATATCCGGCTCGCAGACAATCGCTGCGACAAAGGCATCGCCAGGAAGTCAACCATGGCATCATGGACCGGCCAAGGCTTGTTTCAGCACGTCCAGGTTCCTGCGCATGACGATTTCATAACTGTCTGCCGGATCATCGTCCTTTCCCGTGACGAAAGGGTCCAGACTGTATACCGTGGCGCCCGTCTCGTTCGCGATCGTTTCGGCTGCTTTCGGGGCGTATTGAGGCTCCACGAAAAGCGCTTTGACATTCAGTTTCCGGATGATGCCGATCGTGTCGGCCAATTCGCCCGCACCCGGCTCGGTTCCGGGCTCCCGCTCGATGACCGCCGCGATCTCCAGGCCGAATTCTTTCGCGAAATACGGAAACGCTTCGTGGAAGGTGACGATCTTCTTGTCCGGCAATGGATCCAACGCTTCATGCATGGTTTTCGACAGTGCCTCGAGTTTGGCCACATAGGCGTCCGCATTGGCGCGATACGCGTCTGCATGCTGCGGATCGGCGGCCGCCAGCTGCTCCGCGATTTGACGGACTTCCTCCATGGCGCCGGAAATGGCGACCCACAGATGGGGATTGGGTTCGCCGTTTTTATCCGTGAGCAGCTGAATCCCCTTCGATGCCTCGATCATCGTCAAACCGGGGTATTGTTCGAGGACTTTTCCGAGAAACGATTCCATGCCTGCTCCATTGATGACAAAGGCGTCGGCGTTTTCCAGCGCTTTCAGATCGGAGGGGCGAAGCTGGTAATCATGCAGGCAGCCGGTTTGCGGACTGGTCATGTTCCGGATGGAAATATTGGGGATGGAACCGGCCACATTGCGGGTAAAGACATACATGGGATAAAACGAGGTGACAATCCGGAACTCCGTTTCATCGGCCTTTATGTTTCCTTCCGTCTGCGAGCAGGCCGGAAGCAGGAGCAGGGCCGACAAAAGGAAAGCGGCGAGGCCGAAAAGATGTTTGCCAGAGCTGTGTTTACACGGGTCGTGCCTGTCAGCGCCGGTTCTGCCGGTACTGTGTCTGACGGAACTGTGTTTGACGGGACTACGTTTGACGGAACTGTGCATGCTGGACCGGTTCATGTGGATTCCCTTCATTGGTGGCTGTCCTGTTCGAACGTCAGGCAATTGGGAATATTTCGCAGACACACCTTCCCGAATCGTAACATGAAAGTGCATGGGATGCAATGGGATACCAGTACCCGGAAAGGCGGAAGCAGGATGAGTGAGCATAGGGTGAAGATACAAGTGAAAACGGGTGGAGAGGTTCGCCAACTGAAGGTGAAACTGGGAGAAAACCTGATGGAGGCACTGCATCGGCACGGGCTGACCTTGCCGCATCCCTGCAACGGAAAAGGAAAATGCGGGAAATGCCATGTCCGGATCTCCGCGTGGGGTGAACAAGCTGACAAGACTTCTTTGCAGGCAAAGGAGTTCACCCGTCTGGCCTGCATGACTGTGGTCAAAGAACCCGTCTCCGTTCATGTAGGTCCGAAAGTGAATACTGGCCTTCGGGATAAATCTTTGGCAACCAAAAAAACGAGGAACAAGGAATCCTCCCAACTTGCCAAACAGCCGAACAAGGAATCCTCCCAACTTGCCAAACAGCCGAATCAGGAATTCTTCCCGCTTGCCAAACAGCCGAATAAGAACCCGTCTCCGCCCTTTCACCGGACATGTGCCGTCATCACGGGAACCGATGCGTCCGAGGGTTCACTTTGGGCGCGGCTGATTGCCGGGTTCGCCGGGAAAGACCGCAAGTCGCTTGAATGGGATAGGGAGCGGGTATTGCCTTTGCTGCAGGACATCCTGCCGGCTTCAGGCGGACCGGTCACCCTGACAAGGGCAGGAAAGCGGTTCTTTTCATTGGAAGCGGGCGATACGACGCAGCATCGCCTCGGAATAGCCTTTTACGTTTCAGATGAAAGCTTGTCTGCCGTCATGGCACGGCTTGACGACGGCATGTCGCTGGAATCCGCGTCAAGGAAGCTGTTGAAAAGCTCTTCTGCCGATCCCGGCACACATGAAGGAAATGTCCTGATTTCTGTCATGAATGGCCTGGTGGAGGCTCTTTGCACCCAAAGCGGGAAACAGGCGTCTGATATTTCTGACGCCGTGATGACAGGAAGCAGTTCCGTTTTGTATGCGATGACGAAACTGATCATGAAGGAAGCGGATCTGGCCGCTTGGGTGAGAGATCAGCACCCGCCAGTCATTCCCTCGCAGCAATGGGTTCGTGCGGACACTCTCGGCCTCGGACTGGGCCGCCATGCGGGAGTCTGGCTCCCACCCGCCGTCTCGGCGGTGCATGGTCCCGGCAAGGATGCATTTGAGTCAGCATGGATGGCAGACTCACTCTCCTGCCTTTTGGATGGCAGGAGCCGCAAGGAAGCCGAGAAACGGGCGAAAAAGCAGACTAAAGCAGGAAAGTGATGAAATCGCCTATGCGGCTGATTTGCCGAAAACCGTTCCCCCTCTAGTACATGGTTCGGTTGAGAATATCCGTCTGCACTGGAGGGGACAACTCGACAAAGCGGGCACTGAACCCCCCGACCCGGACGATGAGGTTGTAGTGCATCTCCGGATGAACCAGCGCGTCTTCCAGGTCCTGCCGATCCACCACCGAAATCATGGCCTGCGAGCCTCCCTGGTCAAAATAGGCTGCCAGCAGCTGACCGATCTGTTTTCGGTTGTCACGGAACATGCCTTTGGAAAATTTCATGTTGTGCGAGTACCCGGCATGCGTATCGGCCGGAATCTTCGCCAAGGAATGGAGCATAGCCGTGACGCCTTGCCGGTCCATGCCGGCTGTCGGAGTGTTGCCGTTGGCGAGTGGACCGCCCGTTTCCCGCCCATCCGCGGAAGCGGCCGTGAGTTTGCCGAGTTCCACATTGTAATAATTGTTGATGTTCACCAGCAGGAAATAATCGAAACCGAGGGAAGGGGCCATCTCTTTCGCATGAAGGCACGCATGGCGGCTGACATGGATGAGCATGTTGTCCGCTTCGTCCAGATCGTTTCCGTATTTCGGGGCGGACAGGCAAAGCCTGTGCAGCCGATCGTACCCGATAAATCCGGCATCGGCCGCATCGACGAGATCACGCAGCGACACAAGCCGGCGGTCGAAGACCAGTAGCCGGATGGCGGACAAACTGTCGGCCACATTGACCATGCCGAAGGATTCGATGATGGCGCCGGTATGGTTCGTTCCCCGATCGAGCACGGAGCGACCGGATGCGATGGTTCCGTCATACAGGATGCTGATGAGATTCAAGGATGCGGTTTCACGCTCCACCTCATATTCGATCCCATGCCTGCGGCCGAGTTGTCCGATGAAATGCTCCACCTGCCTGGCATAGGCATTCCAGAGATCATCGAAACTTTTCAGGTCCGACAGTTCGCCGGTCGCGAGTCCGATCCTTTTGCCTGTCAAAACATCGATACCATTGTGCAGGGCGGCTTCCAGGGCCTTGAGCAAATTCAGGGAGCAGTTGGGAGAACCGATGGACTGGTGATCGATGGCATATTCACCGCACCCGTAGGGCATATAGTCAAGTGCCTCATCCCCGGTTATCCCGAATGCTTTCATGACACCCGGCACATTCACGTCATCGTTGTAAAGCATCGGATAAACCCGGCCTTCCCCGATGACGGCCAGCGCCTTTTCCATCAGGAGCGGATTCATGCCCCGATAGACCCGGAGTGTCAGTTGAGGTTCCGTCTCAATGACGGTTCGCGACGCTTCCATGGCCAGCAGGGCGAAACGGTCCGCGTTCTCCGTGTTGCGCCGGCCGAGTCCGCCGACGATGACTCGTGCGTTGAACTCGGCGATTTCGTGCGCGGCTTTGCGACGGGCTACCATCAAGCGCCAGAAAT
>JANYKF010000388.1 GCA_025361665.1 Clostridiaceae bacterium | reverse complement strand
GTCTTTAACTTCGAATGTTCCAAAACCGACCAGGGTAACCTTTTCGCCTTTGGACAGTGATTCCTCGACGCTTTCCACAAAGCTGTTCAAGGCCGTTTCCGCGTCTTTCTTGCTGAAACCGGTCTTCTTTGCAATGCTTTGAACCAAATCCGCTTTGTTCATGGTTTTTTCCCCTTTCAAATAGTTTATTGGGAACAATTGCAGCATCATTTTATCACAAAACGAAACAATTACCAGATGATTTTCTCATTTTCCACAAATATTTCATCGCAGCAGAACCATTGAAATGCCGTTGTTGTGCCGTCCCAAGTCTTTATCCATCCGAAGGACTTCACAGGAATCCAGGAATCGGATGACTTCAAAATTGAAGATTTCCCATTTTTCCCCGGGTATCCATGACTTGATGGCTCCCTTCACCTTCAGGCGTTCCAGTTCCCGCTGGATGGCAACCCTAAGCCTGCCTCCGGTACCTGATGAGCCGTATCCATGAATGAACTTGACCACGATGACGCGATGCGCTCTGGCCGATGCCAACTCCCCGCTCATGCGACGAAGGGCGACGTCGACGATGGGCATTCCCTCTTCAAGGTTGACAGTGATAAAATCACGCTGCATTGGTTCTCCTGCTCCAAGACAAAGACTTCAAGCTTAACAGTCATTGTATCATGTCCATGCCGAGGATGACATTGCGGTTTTCAGCCGCCAACCATGATAGAATAATGGAAAGGGCGTTGTCTTGCGCGCGGCACTAAGCACACAATCACCTTTGGGGAGGTTGTCATGAAAGGTTATCTTTTGGCACTTGATCAGGGCACAACCAGTTCCCGTGCGGTTCTCTATACTGCCTCCGGAGAAACAGCCTGTATCAGGAGCCGCCCTTTGACCCAGTATTATCCGCAGCCAGGATGGGTGGAGCATGATGCAATGGAGATTCTGGATTCGCAGGTGGGAGCCGTCCGCGATGTGCTGCATCATTCCGGCGTGCGCCCGGAAGAAATTGCCGCCCTGGGCATTGCAAATCAGCGCGAAACCGTGGTCGTATGGGATCGAAAAACAGGAGAACCCGTACACCAGGCCATTGTCTGGCAATGCCGCAGGACAGCCGACATCTGCACCCGTTGGCGGGAAGACGGCCTTGAGCCGATGCTGCGCGAAAGGACGGGCCTGGTGGCCGACGCCTATTTTTCCGGAACGAAGCTGCAATGGCTGCTGCAGCAGGTGCCTGGTCTTCGGGAACGGGCAGACCGCGGTGAACTGCTGGCGGGGACAGTGGATACATGGCTTGTATGGAATCTGACAGGCGGGAGATGTCATCTGACAGACCCGTCCAATGCCTCAAGAACTCTCTTGTTCAATATCCACAAGATGGACTGGGATCCTGAACTGCTTGCCCTGACAGGCGTTCCAGCCTCCATGCTTCCACAGGTCGTGCCATCGTCCGGCCGGGTGGGGGAGACTTCGCCGGAATGGTTCGGAGCCGCCATCCCGATTGCCGGCATGGCGGGGGATCAGCAGGCGGCGCTGTTTGGTCAGGGATGCGTCATGCCGGGCAGTGTCAAAAACACGTATGGCACAGGATGCTTCATTCTGATGAATACGGGCAGCAATCCGGTCTATTCCGCCAACCGCCTGCTGACAACCGTGGCCTGGGATATCGGACAGGGTCCTGTTTATGCCCTGGAAGGCAGTGTCTTCAATACGGGATCCGCCATTCAGTGGCTTCGTGACGGCCTCGGGATGATTGGCTCGGCGAAGGAGGCGGATGCACTGGCTGAAACTGTCCCTGATGCGGCTGGAACGTTTTTTGTCCCGGCTTTCACCGGATTGGGGGCTCCCTGGTGGGACATGTACGCACGGGGCACCATGACAGGCTTGACACGCGGTACTACAAAGGCACATTTTGTCCGTGCCGTGCTGGAATCCATCGCATACCAGTCCCGAGATGTCTTCGAAGCCATGATGTCTGACTTCGGACAGCCCATCAGGCAGCTCAGGGTAGACGGCGGGGCAAGCAACAGCAACGTGCTGATGCAATTCCAGTCCGATTTGATAGGGCTTGATGTGCTGCGGCCGTTGAATATCGAGACGACAGCGGCAGGCGCCGCAGCATTGGCCGGCCTTGCCGTCGGCATGGCGAATTCGGAATCCGGCAGTCCCGGATGCGCAATCGGGAGGACATTCAGCCCGGAGATGGAGCGTGAAACGGCCTCCCGCCTGCAGGAACAGTGGCGGAAGGCCGTGAAGAGGTCGATGAATTGGGTTGATTCCTGATAAAGGGTTCCGGAAAAAACGATTCCTGGAAAACGATTGCCGATCATGATTTCCTGAACATGGATTCCTGTTATTGAATCAGCCGGACGCCGTACAAACCATAATCGGATTGGCCTTCATCCATTTCGCCCGATGTGATGCTTCGAACAAAAGTGCCGTGGACAACGCTGTCTTTTCCCTGACCATCGACTCCTGTGAGGAAGAAGGATGCAAAGCCCTTGATCTTGACGGTTTTTCGACCATTGACCGCCATGCTGTCGACGATGACAATGGTGATCAGCCGGGCACAGTCAGGTTCAAATGACGTCGCCGTACATTTCGGATTGTGAATGCAATCGGCCAGCAGCGACGTGACGCCGTTGTATGTCGGTCCGCTCATGTTGCCGGGTTCCGTATCGATCTGGTCCCCAACCATCAGACGGCCATCATAACCTTCGACAATATTGTCAAGATAATTTGAAGCACCGTTTCCACCCAGTGCGATGGCGCCGTAGTTTCCGGTATATCCGCTGCCGCCACCATTTTTCAGCGTATAGGAAGCACCGAAAACCAAGGGCATGTCGGAAAGGGCAAACGGGCGGATGCCATGTGTCATGCTGAGAACAGGCAATACTTTCGCTGCGGCTCTTGAATGGGCAATCGCCTTGTCGACTCCGAGAATTCTGCCGAACCCGTACGGGACATCTTCTGAAGCCATGATTTCCAGCGTGTTATCTTGCAAGTCGATATCCAGATTGAATTGAATCCCTGGAAAACCATTTTTTTCCAGATATGAGGCGGCGACAGTCCTTTCGGTGCCCGGTCGTTCCAAATGGGCCCGGGTGGCGGCCAGCGTGGCGGCATCGACGGCATTTCCCAATCGGGCCTTTTCCATGGCAAGCATCCCGATGTCCGTGACGAGTGCCGCACTGCCTGCAATCACAATCAGCGACAAGGCGAAGAATATCATGGAACTGCCTCGTTCGCTGATCAGGAAACGCGAAACCATGCCATTTTTCTTATGAAGATGATTCTTCAACATATTCCTCATCCTTTCCATTCAAGGCCCAACAAACAGGCGAGTGTTGCTTCCGTTATGCACATCTCTTTGCTGATGGCAGCAAAGTTTGATTCTCGTGCAAAAAGTCGATTTTCGACTTTTTTGCTGATGGCAGCAAAGTTTGATTCTCGTGCAAAAAGTCGATTTTCGACTTTTTCATGCAAGTTGCATTTTGCAGCTTGCATGCATCCGGCGGCAAATGCCGCCAGATGGCACCGAATCACGTGATTTGGTGTGTTGAAGGCACAAAATGTACCTTCAACATGCAGGATGTCAGAGATATCCTGCATAAAAACTCACAAAAGTGAGTTTTTACACCAGAATCAAGTTTGAAATCTGACATGAAATATTTACCCATCACAAGCATGAACCAAAATGGAAGGTCCTCCAATGTCCATTGGTCATGGAAGCATGGGTCAAAAGTCCCTGTTTGATTTATTCAGCGGAAAAGCATCGTCAGTGTACAAGCCGTCCCCGAAACTGTATAATGATGTCCATGCCGGTGCCTTTCACATCATCGCCCGAATGGACTGGGAGAGGAAACATGAAGATACGAAAGATTCAAATGAGTCAAAGGATTCAAATGAGAAAAAAGGGTCAAATGAGAAAAAAGGGTCAAATGACACAAAATATTCGAAAGACATTCAAACGGATCCATGCGGGAAAAATGGCAGCCATGTTACTGATGACCGCGGTCTTGCTGGCAACAACCTTCTCAACCCCGATTCCAGGGGTTCTGCTATCCGGCGGTCTCAAGGCACAGGCGGCGCAATATGCGGAATCCGTAAGGGTTGGCATCTACTATGGAAAAGACAACGTCAGCACCGTCTCCCTGCGGTCCGATTCGGGGCTTATCCTATCTGCCGCAGCTGCGGATGGTACGACGATGCAGATATGGGATCAGGCGGACGCCCAGATCTGCATTGTCCGGAAAGACACTTGGTTTGTGAGGTCTCCGGACGGAAGGACGCAGGAATATTCCCCATCGGTCGGCATGCCGTTCGTTGGGGAAGCCACGGGGCCCTGCCATTTGCGTATTGGGGGGAATCAGCCGGATTTCGCCACCGCTTCGAATGTGGCAGGGGTTCTCAGGAATTCCGGAGTGAAAGCCTATCCTGCGTATGAGAACGGTTGGTTTGTCTGGTCGGGTTTCTTTATCGATTCGAGTGCCGCGAATGCGGGAAAGCAGGTTGTGGCGGATCTCACCGGCAGTGCGGACATTACGGTGATACCGGCCTCCGCGAGCCGCTTGACGGTATTGGATGCGAATCTGGAAACCGTATGCCTGTATGGGGGTCTCAACGGTCCCCTGACGGCCGTCGCGAAGGACGGGAGTTCCCTGTTGGCCGCAAACGGCAAACGGTACCGGGGAACCATGGAGTTCCGCCGATATGCCGACAGTGACCTCACCATGATCAACATCGTGGGCATCGAACCTTACCTGTATGGGGTTGTTCCCAGTGAAATCGAGGCGTTGGCTCCAACGGAGGCCATCATGGCCCAGGCAGTGGCGGCGCGCACATACGCATTGAAAAACATCGGGAAATACAAAAAATGGGGATTCGATCTGTCGGATACCATTGAATCCCAGGTATACAGCGGGTATGAAGGCGAGAAAGTGCAGTCCAATCTAGCCGTCGATGCGACACGGGGCCTCAAGGCGCTCTACAATGGTGAATTGGCCAGCCTGTTCTACTTCAGCTCCAGCGGAGGCATGACGGAGGACAACAGGAATGTATGGGGTTTCGATTTCCCTTACCTGAAAAGCGTTCCCGATCCCTACGAATCAAAGACCTCCTATAATTATTTCTGGCAGAAAATCCTGACGCCCTCGGATGTTGAACGGTATCTCCAGACAGCGGGATTGGATTTGGGGAATGTCCTGACGGTTACCACCATGGAATTCTCCGTTTCGAAAAGGGTGACCAAGCTTCGAATCACCGGAACGAAAGGGAGCATGACGTTTCAACGGGATGCATGCCGCACGCTGCTGGAGTTTCCGAGTCAAATGTATACGTTGGGCGGTACGGAGACAATGTCGGTGCTCGGCGCGGATGGAACGATCACAAACATGAAGCCGGGTGGGCTTTTCGTACAGAGTGCCAGTGGTGTCTCTTCGGCCGCGGCGGACGGCAGCGCGGTCGTTGCGGCTGGCCAGGACGGAGGTCTGGCATATACGGGCACTTCCTCCGGGCTTTTTGTTTTCACGGGCCTGGGTTGGGGGCACGGTGTCGGAATGAGTCAGGAAGGTGCGAAAGGATTTGCGCGCAATGGTTTTACATACACGCAGATTCTCCAGTATTATTTTCCAGGTATCACGATTCAATAGGATTCACACGGTCAATCCTTCCTTTTGAATTTCTGGCAAGAACTTATTCATCACGCCGCAACCGACAGAACCTCAAGTATGCATCGCGCCGGATGACCGGTTGAATGGCAAGTGCGTGCCGCGCTGGGAGAAGAAATGAAAAAATGGACCTGGACATTCTGGCTTTTGCCCATTGCCGTCCTTATCGCGCTGGATCAGGCTGCAAAGGTGTACATATCGGCTAATCGGACAGTCTATTCGGAACGGGAAGTCATTCCGGGGTTTTTCTATCTGACTTACCTGGAGAACCGGGGAGCCGCTTTCAGCATCATGCAGGACATGCGATGGGTTCTGGTGGCCGTCACCCTGATAGCCTTGATCGTGATGGTCCGGTTTTTTGTGAAATTCAGCGAATTCCGGGCCCGGCTGCCTTTGTCCCTTTTGTTGGCCGGTGCGGCCGGCAATCTGATTGATCGGGTCAGGCAAGGGTTTGTGGTGGACTTTCTCCATTTCTACCCGTTCGGGTATGATTTTCCAGTCTTCAATTTTGCAGACATCTGTGTAGATGTGGGTGCGGTGTTTCTAGCCGTGTGGCTTTTGTTCCTCTATCATGAACCGGGGGTTGTCCAGCATGAAAAGAAAGAATGACGGAAACATGAGTTCCGACAAGGAATCCTTGCCTGATGGCGAGGATTCCTTGATTCCAGACCAGGGTATTTTGATTCCAGACATGCTTGACGAAGAGGCAAGTCTCGAAATGACGGAAACTCATCATGGTTTTACCGTGTTGACTCCCGGCGACCGTCTTGATGTGCATCTTGTCACCCTGCTGCCGGAGTTGTCGCGTTCCAGGATTGGGCAGCTGGTGGATGAGAAGCGTGTGCTTGTCGATGGAAAACCAGGCAAATCCGGGATGAAGCTCAAGGCTGGCCAGCACCTTGCTGTTTCCATCCCGGCGGCCGTTCCGCTCGAGGCACTTCCTCAAGACATTCCACTGGACATTGTTTACGAGGATGATGACATCCTGGTCGTGGACAAGCCAAAAGGAATGGTCGTGCACCCGGCACCGGGAAACCCGGACGGGACCCTCGTGAACGCGCTCATGTTCCATTGCGGGAGCAGGCTCTCCGATATCAACGGCATCATCAGGCCCGGCATCGTTCACCGGATTGACAAGGATACATCCGGGCTGCTGGTTGTGGCCAAGAACAATGCCGCCCACCAGTCCTTGTCCGAAGCCTTGCAGTCGCATGGCATATCCCGCATCTACCGGGCTGTTGTCGACGGCGTCGTGAAGGCCGACGAAGGCGTCGTGGACGCGCCTATCGGAAGACATGTCAAAGAGCGGAAAAAGATGGGGATCAATCGCCGGAACGGACGGCGCGCCGTCACCCGTTATCGCGTGCTGCGACGGTATCGTTCCCATTCCCTGATGGAGTTTGAGCTGGAAACGGGAAGAACCCATCAGATCCGGGTGCATATGGCTTATCTGGGGCATCCGATCACGGGAGACACCGTATACGGCTCGCCATGCAGGTTGATGGACACCGAGGGGCAGGCGCTTCATGCGCGTCAACTGAGGCTCAGTCATCCCGCAACCGGGGAAAGCATGATTTTCGAATCGGATGATCCGGTCTGGATGAAAAAATTGGTGGGCATACTTGAAAAGCGGGAACAATAGGGAATGGATGCAATCATGATTCTGGTGTAAAAAGTCGATTTTCGACTTTTTCATGCAAGTTGCATTTTGCAACTTGCATGCATCCGGCGGCAAATGCCGCCGGATGGCACCAAA
>JANYKF010000358.1 GCA_025361665.1 Clostridiaceae bacterium | reverse complement strand
CCTGGCGTCTTCCTTCAGGCTCCTGATCAGTTCGTTCTTTCCGGTGATGGTGATGTACATCGGTTCGAAGTTGCGGCTGACGTCCACACCGAGGTGGCTTTGGGGCAAATCCCGGATGTGTCCCATCGAGGCGGAGATTTTCCAGTCGGGTCCAAGGTATTTCTTGATGGTTTTCGCTTTGGCGGGCGATTCCACGATCAGCAGATATCGGGACATGATTTTCCTCCAATGGCATTGCATAGGATGCGGGCGTGGTTGAAACTCCATGACATCGTACCACCCGCTTTGCATTTTGTAAATATTTCCGCCTTTCCGGTACAACCGCGTGTCAACCGGCCGGCAGCGTATCCCTTCTCAGCGTGCCTTGGACGGAAGGAACCAGCAAGGCGGTGACGGCGTCGGAAATGCCGGTTCCGAGCCATGTCCGAAGATCCGCTTCTTCCAGGATCAGCGGCATCCGGTCATGGATCGGGGAAACATCCGCATTCGCGCCGATCGTCAGAATCGTAAAGGCGGTGAGGCTTTCCATGGCGGACAACCGGAAAGTCCAGTACAGCCCCGCCATTGCCAGCATGCGGGTGTCCGTCCGCGTGAAGCGATGACGGATGCGAGGAGACTTCCCGTGCGCCTTGGGTGTTGAATCGGTCCCGGTTCTTCCAGCCAATCCGGTCAATCCGGTTTCCACCGATTTTACGAGTGCCTGAGGGAGAAAACCATCCATGGCCATCTGCAGCATGTCCGGTTCAGGCGGAAGGGTGGCTGTTGGACCGGTTGCATTCGTGGGGGCGGGTGCGTCCGACCACTCATAAAACCCCTGCGCGGGAACCAGGCAGCGGTGCATGACAAACGGCAACCGAAACATCGGCTTTTCTGCCACGGTTTCCGCACGTGCGTTGATGATGCGGCCTTTTCCCTGGGCAGCCGGAAACCCCCAGGAGAAGACACGGACGGCCGCGGGTATGCCCAGCACGGGCAATCCGGCCTTGAGACCATGCAGCGCAGGCAATCCGGCCGGGGACATGTTCACCGGGCTGTCCGGGTCGGCGATCAGAATGGGTGCGAAATCTCCGGGCAGGATGTCTCCGGATCCGTTTCTGTTCGGACGCGGCTTCAGCAGGTCTTTCCCGATCCCTTCGACCAGGGCGGCAAACTCGTCCAATTCCGCTTCGGATACGTAAAACCGTCCGCACATCGTGTTGTCCTTTCTGCCAAAGACCTGCGAGTGAATCGTCTGCAGCGGATGAGCCTGCCGGGAATGACCTTCCGGCCGCTCCGCGTCAGCCGCCCTGCATCTGCAGGTAGCGGACCAGGAAAAACACGCCGACGGCAACGGCCAGCACAAGGAGGATCAACAGGGCAACCTTCCATGGGGATTTTGGATAGTCGCCCTTCACGGTGCCGGTTTGACCATTGATCACGAAGCGGTACACTTTCTTGCCATATGGAAACGAGGACAGCCAGATGGGCGCCAGCAGATGCTTGAACCGGACGTCGCGATATCGCACATCCAGACGGATGTTGCGTACCTCATCCGCCACGATGGCGTTGCGGACGTCCTGTGTGAGTGCCGTCCTCACCGTTTCGCAAGCCATTTCGAACCCTTCGGTCACGCTGACGCCATACCTTTCAGCCATGAAACCCAACAGGAATTCCGGACGATACGGTACCAAACCCTGGAAAGAGAAGTCGCTCAGCTTTTCCATCTGTCGGCGGCTCTCATTGCGGGACGCGTTGATAGGGATATCGTCGAAAAAGCGGTCTCCGCTGCCAAATACCGGCCGCCAGCTGGTTTTTTGCACTTGTACGGCTTCACGTACCTGCTTCCCGCTTGCATCGGTGCGATTCCGGTACTCCGTCACATAATAGTGGGTGCCGGCTTCGGCGGTGTAGTTGTAATCCGTTTGCGTATCGTAAGTCCAGTATGGGACATAGACGCCATTCATCTTGTCGGATCGGGACGAATTCCGGACAATGCCGGGTGCCAGCCATTTCTTTCGGATCCAGGTCTTGAATCTGACTTTTGCATCATCCCGCGGGATGATGAACGGAATGAGCGATTCCGGCCGGATTGTATTCGTCTGAGTATCGCGAATCAGCTGTTTGCTGCCGCAAAAAGGGCATTCCGCCGTCCCGCTGTCCGCCGGCACGACCGTCTTCGTGCCGCATCCCCCGCACGTGACGGTGGCTGTGGCGGAAGACCAGTCCGTCGGTGCATTGCGTTCCGCTTCTTCGAGAGGGTATTCCATGATGACGGCGTTCGCGTCCACCGGTATGGGTGTCTGACTGCCGCAGGCGGGACAACGCAGCTGCTGCGCCGCCGGGTCGAATTCCAGCATGCTGCCGCAGCCGGGACAGGGAAACGTTCTATTCTCGGACATGGCACACTATCCTTTCTCAGGACGCACTCCAAGGTAGCATTATCCGGGACTCATTCCACGTCATCCTTTCGCAGTACCGCATTCCGGGCAGAATTTAACCCCGGGGGCAAGAGCGGCGCCGCATTTCGGGCAGGCGGACAATCCTGCGGGTTTGCCGCACTCCGGACAGAATTTCGCACCGGCCGGCACCACGGCGCTGCAGCAACCGCATCTGTTTCCTAGGGCAACGGCCGGTTTTCCGCAATCAGGACAGAACTTCGCCCCTGTCGGCACACTTGCGCCGCATTCCGGACAGGGTGTTCCCTGCACTCTGTCCGACGCCGGCTGCGCCGAAGTCCGGGAACCTCCCTGCTGGGCCATGCCCGTCTGCATGTTCTGACCGATTTGCCCGAACATCTGCCCCATCATGGCCGCCATGGCAATCCCGCCGCCCATGGCGGCCGCCGGGTTGCCTTCATTGGCGGCCGCGGTCTTCATGGCGTCGAGTGCGCCGAGGGTCGCCACCGTGTTCAAGCCGCCCATCAGGTTCACTTCCGCGCCGCGACCGATGGCATTGCGCAGGTTTTCCGGCAATTCCATCTCCTGGATGACGAAACTGGTCAGTTCCAGGCCGATGGCGGTGAATTTTCCGGCGAGGGATTCTGCGATTTTGTCGGAAAACTCGATCAGCTGCCTGTTGAGCGCCGAGTAGCCCAGGCCGGATTCCATGATGCCGTCGCGCAGGTACTGCACGATGAAACCGCGAAGGTATCCCAGCAGCATCTGCGTGCTGCAGGATTCGCGCGTTCCGGCATATTCCTCGAGGAAGCGGGTCGGATCCGCCACACGGTAGGCAAACTGGCCGCGGCTCTGAATGAGGATGCGGCCGCCGAATTCCGGATCGCTGATGGCCAGCGGGGATGGCGTGCCCCACAGCTGGTCGGTGAACTGACGGGTGGACACGTAGAAGACATCCGCCTTGAACGGACTCTCGAACCCATATTTCCAGGATTTCAGCTTCGTCATGACGGGCATGTTCTGCGTGGTGAGCGTCCAGGTGCCCGGCTGGAAAACGTCCGCTATCTGGCCCTCGTTGACGAAGATGGCATTTTGCGCCGGCCTCACGATGAGCTGCGCATTCATCATGATGTCCTTGCCGTTCATTGGAAAACGCCAGAAGACATTGTCGTCGGATTCCTCGAAGCAATCAATGACATCGATGAACTGTCCTTTGATGAAACCCAGAATTCCCATAACCGTTCCTCCTTCAGACGAAAAATCAAAACGGAACTACCGATGGCTGAGCCATACGACGGTATGGCCGTCTTCCGCATGGTCTATGCGAAGGACACGCGACGTTGCGGTTACGGCATGTTCCTCGCGAGGGGGGGCTGTCACCCGGATTTCCGTGTTGGATCCGGCAAGCAGGAGAAAGGACTCTCCGGATTCCGTCCAGAGAGTCCCCAAATATTGGCGGAAAGCAGAAGCGTCCATCAGACCTCCATGGGAAGGTGATGCATCCATCAGACCTCCATGATTTCCACGATTTTGTCTTCCATGATTTTCTCCACCAGGGCAATATAGCTGTCCGTAATCGACTGGACGTCTTTTTCAGCGTCCGTCAGGTCATCTTCCGTGAGTTCCTTCGCCTTCTCCTGCTTTTTCAGATGCTCGATGACGTCGCGCCGAATCTGGCGCAAGGCGACCTTGTCTCTTTCCGCGAGCTTCTTGACGTCCTTCGTAAGGTCCCGGCGCCGTTCCTCCGTGAGTGGCGGAAAATGAAGCCGGATGACTTTGCCGTCGTTGTTCGGGTTCAGCCCCAGGTCGGACTTCTGGATGGCCTTCACGATGTCGTTCAGCATCTTGGGTTCCCACGGTTGGATGACGATCTGGCGCGCTTCGGGAACCATGACGTTGGCCACCTGCTGAATGGGCGTGGGTGCGCCGTAATACATCACGGTGAGCTTGTCCAGCAGGTGGGGGTTGGCGCGTCCTGCGCGTATCCCGGCCAGTTCCTCGCGCAGCACATGGATGGTTTTGTCCATTTTCGCACTCAGATCGGATAGATAGTCTGCCATTTTGTCATACCTCCCTGGCTATGAATGTTCCTACATTTTCCCCGGTCAATGCGCGCAGGATATTATCCGGGTCCTTGATGCTGAAAACCAGGATTGGGATATCGTTATCCATGCAGAGGGATGTTGCCGTGGAATCCATGACCCCGAGCTGGCGTTCCAGCACTTCCTTGTAGGTGATGCGTTCGAACCGGGCTGCATCCGGATTCAGCTTCGGGTCGCTGTCATAGACCGCGTCGACGTTTTTCGCCAGCAGGATGACATCGGCTTCAATCTCGGCCGCACGAAGCACGGCTGCGGTATCAGTGGAAAAAAATGGATTTCCAGTACCGCAGGCGAATATGACGACCAGGTTTTTCTCAAGATGATGAACGGCGCGCCGACGGATGTAGGGTTCCGCGATGCGGGGCATGTCCAGTGCGGTCTGCACCCGGGTCGGCACCCCTTTTCCTTCCAGCGCGTCCTGCAGGGCCAGCGAATTGATGACGGTCGCCAGCATGCCCATGTGGTCGGCCGTGGTCCGATCCATCCCGGTGTTGCTGCGCCCCCGCCAGAAATTCCCGCCTCCGACGACGATGCCGATTTGTGCGCCCATTTCCCATGCCTTCTTGATGCGGTCGCAGATTTCCGAGAGCATATGCTGGTCGATGCCCATGCCTTTTCCGGCGGCAAGGGCCTCACCACTGATTTTGAGCATGATCCGGCGGTAGTTCAGATGCATGGGCGCCTCCTGCAGCACTGGAATGAACCCTCGATGGTGGCCCGAATGGGTGGCACGGTCAGGTATCACGGCCTTTTTAAAACAAGGGTGCCTCTCTCGAGACACCCCATCATGTCATGTATTTACTTGATTTGCTTGGCAACTTCATCTGCAAAGTTCTCTTCCTTCTTTGCAAGACCTTCGCCTCTTTCGAACCTTACAAATCTTCTGATATTTATGTTTTCGCCAATAGCTGCGATTTTTTCGGTCATAAGCTGTTTTATTGTCTTGTCCGGATCTTTAATCCAGCCCTGCTCCATAAGGCAGACTTCCT
>JANYKF010000329.1 GCA_025361665.1 Clostridiaceae bacterium | reverse complement strand
CCATTCTGTCGCCAACGGTCATCCAGCTGAATTGGAAGGACAATTCCAAGAATGAGGATGGTTTCAACCTCACTGTCAAAGACGGCGGTTTCGACATGACGAGTGGCTACGCCGCGAACACCGTTGCGGCAGTCCTCGATTTCGTGACGCCGGGCTATTCATATACCTTTCGCCTCTTTGCCTATAACGGTCTCGGAGCATCAGCCGGTTCCAATGAAATCATCGTTGAATTGACGATACCCAAGGCGCCGACAAACCTTGTGGCCGTTGCGACGGGTCAGGATACAGTCCAGCTTTCCTGGAGTGACAATGCGTCCAATGAATCCGAATTCCAGATTGAAAGGCAGTCGGCGGGAGGCAGTTTCAGCAAAATCGCCGACATCGGAAAAGATTCCACGCTCTACACCGACAGCGGACTGATTTCCGGAACTCCATACACCTATCGGGTTGCAGCCAAAAATCCTGTAGGAACCTCGCCCTATTCAGGAAATGCCAGCGTCACGACACTTGTTCCGCAGCCTGCCGATCCCTCTCCGGGAGCCACTCCCCAGCCTCCGCAGCCCGGTGCCGTCGATTATTCGAGCGCAAGCGGCTGGGCGGTTCCGGAGATTCAGGAGGCCATCGCCTATCAGCTGGTTTCGGACAAGATTCTTTCGAATTTCAAGCAGAAAATAACCCGGGAAGAATTCTGCGAAATCGCGGTAAAGCTTTACGAAGCAATCAGCGGCAAAACGGCGGTGCCCGTTATCAGCAATCCTTTCATCGATTCGGATAATGTCGAAGTTCTGAAAGCGTATAACCTTGGCATCGTTTATGGGATTTCCAAAACAACCTTCGGCCCCAAGAACCTGATATCCCGGCAGGAAATCTGCGTGATGATCTTCAGGGCCCTGAAGGTCGCGGATCCGGGCATTTCGCTGGATTCTTCCGGTGTCGGGACGTTTGCCGACGAGTCCTCCATCGCCTCCTGGGCCATCAATGAAGTGCGTTTCGCCAACAAGCATGCCATCATGCTGGGAATGAGCGGCCTCCGCATGGCCCCGCTCGAAAAGGTGACGAGGGAACAAGGCATTGTTCTCATCAAGCGCACATATGACAGCTTCAAATGACAGACGGGAGAACAAGCCATTATCCTGATAAAGCGCGAATATGACAGCTTGAAACAGCAGACGGATTCGAATGTCAGACTTCTGTCCAGATGCGCTTCAGGTTGTCCAGGGACACTTTCGTGCCGTAAAGGCAGTCTTCCATGCCCTCGAATTCGATGAAGATATTCCCATCGAAACCGTACTTTTTGATTGTCCTGATGACGGCGGGGATATCAAGGTCCCCTTGACCCAAAATGGCTCCCCGCAGATAGTTGCCCGATCTTGAGCGGAACCAGGAATTCGAGCAGTCGAACTGGCTGGCATCACCGGGATTCCGACTTTCGGAGCGGATGTAGAAATCCTTCATGTGAATGGTGGCGGCATACGCCATGTTCATTTTGACGGCTGCTTCGGGGATGTCGTCCACGCAGGCGAAGTTGCCGCAGTCCAGCTGTCCGCCGAAGTTCGCACCCTTCATGGCTTCGTGGATGAAGGCAGTGCGTTCGGAACCATTGACATGAAACCCGTGATTTTCAAGAAGGATCATGATGCCATATTTGGCGGCATAACCGCACAGGTCCTGATAAGTGCTGATGATGACCGGCAG
Source organism: Clostridiaceae bacterium (assembly GCA_025361665.1). Lineage (GTDB taxonomy): Bacteria > Bacillota > Clostridia > DSM-8532 > DSM-8532 > JAEWSN01. The sequence goes on along the minus strand of JANYKF010000329.1, from coordinate 1,243 downwards.
TTCCCGGATGAAGTTGGCTGTCGTGTTCGTCTCGATGGGACGTCGGAAACCGGCGCAATCGACTCGCATCGTTGAAACACCCAGTTTGGCGGAGATATCGACGTATTGCTTCACACGGGCAACTTCGGCTGCATGCTGCTCATCGGTAATCTGAAGGAAATTGGCATTGAGAGAGAAGTTGTCAATCTTCACACCACACACCGCCGCAGCATCCAGGCATTTCCCAATCAGATCCGGTTCCTTGATGAAGTCGATGCCGAAAGGGACGATTTCAATCACTTCCGCGCCGTTTTCCGCCAGCCACCGGATCCCCTGCATGGCAGTCCATTCCCCGTTCATGATTTTGCGGCTGATGCTGTAGATGCTGACACCGAATTTTGGCATATCGTTTTCTCCTTTTCATTTGATCTTTTTCAATATATCCTTAAAGAAGTGGAAATACAACCCGCTTTTGCGCTCAACCGGCGAAAGCTATTGTTCAGGAGGAGGAAGTACATGAAGGCGATGAGGATGGTTGGCCCGAGAAAAAGCACGGTGGTCGATGTTCCGGATTTACAGCCGGCGGCGGGACAGGTGCTGGTCAGGATCAAATACAATGGGGTATGCATGTCGGAATGGCATCCATGGGATGAGGCCAAAGGTGGGGAGCGGATGGGTCATGAACCGACAGGTACCGTGGCGGCGCTTGGAGAAGGGGTGACAGGGTTCGCGGCTGGAGATCGGGTAACCGGCCTTTCCATGACGCCAAGTTATGCGGAGTACTGCCTGTGCAGGCAAGACAACCTTGTTCACATCCCCGATAATCTGAGCGATGAGGATGCGCTGGCTGAACCCCTGTCGTGCCTTGTCAGCGTGGCAAGCAAGCTTCGCATCGAGAAGGCGGGGGACCCCGTGGCCCTTGTCGGCACCGGTTATATGGGACTGGGACTGCTGACCCTTTTGCGCCTGCAGGGAGCCGGCAAGGTCATTGCCGTCGATCCGCGCATCGAGGCTCGGGAAAACGCATTGCGCTTCGGCGCCGATGAAGTCTACAGCCCGGATGCGGTGCCGGATCGTTATATCGTCACCAGCTGGGACGACACGATGCACACCAGGGGAATACAGCTGGTTGGAGAATTCTCCGGTGTGGAGGGCGGGCTCAGGCTGGCAGGAGACATGACGGGCATCCACGGCACGCTGGGTGTGGGAGGCTGGCATCAGGGAGGCGACCGCACAGTGGATTTCCGCTTGTGGGGGTGGAAGG
>JANYKF010000321.1 GCA_025361665.1 Clostridiaceae bacterium | reverse complement strand
CCCTTGTACTGGAGGGTTCCCTTGATGACGGTTCCGGGAAGGATGATCAGCTTTGTCTTGGTATCCCGCGCATTCTGAATGGATTCGACCGTCACGTCGCCATTGAACGTGCCCGAAAGTGTCACGGTGGACGCACCCACCCAGACCTTGCCCATGACGGTTCCCTGCAGAACCGCCGTTTCGCCCGCCAGATACAGGTTCCCGCTGACCATGCTGTTTTCCGTCAGGGTTGCCGTTCCGGACAACGAAGTGAGGTTTCGTCCAACAGCCCCGCTCATCAGCAGGTTTCCGGATGCGCTCCTCAGACTGCCCGCAACCTTGCCTGAAACGGACAGGTCCGAACCAACGGCAAGCAAATCGCCGCCCACCGTTCCCTGCATGTCGGCATTCTGCCCGGCCATGACGAGGTCACCCTTGACTTCCCCTTCATTGGAGATTTGCGTGCCGGCAAGAACCTTGTCTCCCTCGAGAACGGTACCGGACCCAATCCTGCTTTCGGCCGGCAACGCCGTGGTGCGGCCAGTTGCTGCCTGGCTGACGGATAGGTTTCCGGCAAGAAATACCATCATCATCACCACAAGGGCGGCAAGACGGAGTGGTACGCCATTCACGATTTTCTGATTCCATTTCCGAATACTCAAGTTTCGCCTGTTCATCTTCCTGTTCCCCCTTCACGAATGGCAGTGCCATCTGCCTGCCTCGAACCCTGTGCATTTTCGGAATGCACCATCCGAAGCGATCCGGTGACCGCTCCGAAACCAAGTAGCATGACCGCCGTCATCCGCGCGGCCGACTCCGCCGCTTCCTGCCACCGCTCCCCGAAAAGGATGACCGAGAGCCTGTATGCGCCATCAAAGGCCGCTATCGCCATGTTGATCAGACTGGCAGTGAACTGGAACAAACCGGAAGATTCGGCCGATGCCAGGCCGACAACCATCCCGATTCCGCCCAATGCCATCAGCAGGCCGGCTGTCCACGCGAACCCGCCCAGCGCATGTTCGCTCCGTATCCCCGCAATCTCCGGGAGGTTCCGCATGATGTCGGACACAATCCCCTCATCCGGTTCCTCTGCCGTTTCCGGAAGCAGCAGGGCTGTTTCCTGCAGCCGGGCCCATATGTCGGCGCAATGTCTGCATCCCCCAAGGTGAATCAGCATTTTTCTTTCGCGATCTTCATGCAGCGTACCGTCCAATGCCTGCATCATCCATTGCCATGCTCTTGTGCAATCCATTTTGTTTCCTCCAATCCGGGAGACTGATGCGCACCGTGTTCAGCCAGAACCATCGCAAGCATTTTCCGGGCCCTGTACAGCCGATTCTTCACCAGGGTCATCGGAAGATTCAGAATCCGGCATATCTCGTCATAGGTCAGGTTTTGCTGATGGTACAGCAGCACGGGGGTCCGATACATTTCGGGCAAAGTCAGCACCGCATTTCGGATGGACTCCCGTCGTTCGGCATCCAAAGCCGTTTGTTCAGGCAAACCGGCTGTGGCGGGCACTTCGTCGATGATCCCTTCGGCATCCACCGTCGGCAGTTTCCGCTTGCGGTTCATGTTGATGCAATGGTTGATCGCAATGCGCGCTATCCAGGCTTTGAAGGTGAACTGCGCGTCAAAGAGACGAAGGTTCGCCCAAGCCTTGAGGAAGACCTCCTGCGTGGCATCGGCGGCATCATCGCGGTTATGGAGGGTATTGAGCGAAAGGGTGAAGACAAGTCCCTTGTATTGCCGTACCAACGGCTCGAATGCATTGCGGTCCCCGGCCAGGCATCGCCTGACCTGTTCGCCGTCATCCACTGAAATACCACCGCCAGGCATGTCCATCTGCTTCATGTTCGGCATCCATCCTGTTGTCCATCGGTCTCAAGTTCGGCATCCATCCTGTTGTCCATCTGCTTCATGTTCGGCATCCATCCTGTTGTCCATCTGCTTCAAGTTCGGCATCCATCGGTTTCATTGCTGCAGCAACCGTTTCACCCTCTGATACCCGAAAGAAACAACCTTGTCTGAGAAGCCGAAAAAAGAAGGAAGATGGCCATTGGGCCATCCACCGCATGGGAGGACGACTATTGGGCCATCCACCGCATCTGACGTCAGCCAATTCACGATTCACTGCATCTTCTCATGTCAGAGTCAGCTGTCGGTCTTCCTTGTCTTCCTCTTTCAGATAGCATCCGATGGCGGGAATGGCCGCGCGATAATAATCCGGCGAGGACAGCGCCACTTCGGCCAAGGTGCGGAGCGACACGAGGGTGCTGCCCTTCTTGGATTTCAACACCTGCACGCCCTGCGCATCCCGCGTTGCCTTCATATTCAATTCCGAGGTGTTGAACACGAGCAGCTTGTCGATGCTGCTGAGTGCCGCCAAATCCTGATCAGCCGGCATGAAAAGCATCCGCACCAGCGGAGCCTCGCCGCTGTAGGCATTCGCGAGCTTCCTGCGGTTCGTCTTCGTGGCATATCCCGAGAGGGCCACACGGGCCATTTTCCCGTTTTCAAAGGCAAATAGCATGCTTCCGGAAAAGTCGTCCGTGGCCACCATGTACAGGGCCTTTTCATCCGGATCCATCTGCAGCAGGTTGACCAGGTATTCACCCAGGCTGCTGGCCTTCGCATCGGCGATTTCATGGATGCGCAGCTTGTAGGCAACCTGACGATCCGTGAAAACAAGGAGATCCGCCTTGTTTCGGGTCTCGACCTCCTGCAGGATGGTATCTTCCTCCTTCAGCTTGTGATCGTTGGCGGAACGCAGGCTGGTGAGCGGCACTTTTTTCAGATAGCCGTGCACCGTCAGGAACAGTTTCAGGTTGTAGTCCTCGATGAGGTGGTCATCCGAAAACGCCTCGACCTGCGCTTCATGGAGGATCTCCGTCAAGCGGGGCTTTCCGTGCAGCTTCCGGATCTCGGCCAGCTGATCGCAGATAATCCTGAGTACCCGCTCTTCATGGCTCAGCGTCTTCTGGAGATCGGCGATTTCCTTCTCCAGCACGGTGATGTCCGCAGTCTGCTTCATGATGTATTCCCGGTTCAGGTTGCGCAGGCGGATGTCTGCGACAAATTCCGCCTGAAGCCTGTCGATGCCGAATGCCTTCATGAGGTTGGGAACGACTTCGGCATCCGTACGGGTTTCCCGAATGATTCGGATGGCCTTGTCGATGTCAAGCAGGATGCGGGCGAGTCCCGACAAAAGGTGCAGGCGTTCCTGCTTTCTGGCGATGTCAAAGGAGCATTGGCGCCTGATGCAGTTCATGCGGAACAGGATCCAGTTGTCGACAATGCCCTGGATGCCCAGTACGATCGGACGTCCGTCGATGAGCAGGTTGAAATTGCAGCCGATGCTGTCCTGCAGCGGCGTCATCCGGAACAGTTTCTGCATGAGCGCATCCGGATCGGCCGATTTTTTGTAATCGATGGTCAGCGTGAGGCCTCCAAGATCCGTTTCATCCCGCACATCGGTCACGTCCCGCAGTTTCCCGTCCTTGACGAGCTGCGTGATATGGTCGATGATGGCCTCCGTTGTGGTGGAGTATGGAATCTCATAGACTTCAATGATGCCGTTCTTTTTGTCCACCCGGTATTTCGAGCGGACTTTGAGCGATCCACGGCCGGTTTCGTAGATGCGGCGCAGTTCCGGCTCGCTGATGATGATCTGGCCGCCGGTTGAAAAATCCGGGGCGGGCAGCAGCTTCACCCAGTCCACCGCGTCTTCGCGGATATAGGCGATGATCGCGTCGCAGACCTCGGCCAGGTTGAAACTGCAGATGGAGCAGGCCATGCCGACGGCAATGCCCTGATTCGGGTTGATCAGGATATTGGGGAAAGCCGATGGCAGAAGGACCGGTTCCTTCACCGTGCCATCATAATTGTCGGTGAAATCCACCGCGTCCTTGTCAATGTCGCGAAACATCGCCTCGCAGATGCCGTCGAGTTTCACTTCCGTATACCTGGGGGCCGCATATTTCATGTCCCGCGAAAAGACGCGTCCGAAGTTGCCCTTCGATTCAATCAGGGGGTGCAGAAGGGACTGGTTGCCCGTGGTCAGGCGGACCAGTGTTTCATAGATGGTCATATCCCCGTGCGGGTTCAGCTTCATCGTCTGACCGACCACATTGGAGCATTTCGTCTTCGCACCCTTGAGCAGCCCCATCTTGTACATGGTATACAGGAGCTTCCGGTGC
>JANYKF010000287.1 GCA_025361665.1 Clostridiaceae bacterium | reverse complement strand
GGCACCGGCACCGCGCGCGGAACAGGCGGAATGGAGACAAAGCTCAATGCCGCGGAAATGGCGACCGGAGCCGGCTGCAACATGGTGCTGGCACATGGCGAAAACCCGACGGACATCCTTTCGATATTGGAAGGCAAACCTGTGGGCACGCTGTTTGTGCGAAAATGACCCGTGCTCATTCCTTGAGGTGCGACTTTGAATAGACATGGAGACCCCATGCGACCCCATGCGACCCCATGCGACCCCATGCAACCCCATGCGACCCCATGCAACCCCATGCGACCCCATGCGACCCTCCCCGGATGGGGAAGAAAGAAGGACGATTACCATGAACAAGCAGGAAGTGCTCAAAAGGATTCAGGATTGCGGCGTTGTGGCGGTTGTCCGTGCGGAGAACGGGGATCAGGCGCTGAAGATCGCGGATGCCTGCATCAGGGCCGGAATCGCGGCCATCGAAATCACATTCACCGTTCCCGGCGCGGAGGAAGTCATCAGGCGCCTGGCACAGGCATACGGCAAGGGCGAAGTCATCGTCGGCGCGGGAACCGTGCTCGATCCCGAAACCGCCCGCATCGCCATCCTGGCCGGAGCCCAATACGTCGTCAGCCCTTGCCTGAATGAGGAAACCGTGAAGCTCTGCCTGCGCTACCAGATCGCCTGCATGCCCGGCGCCATGACGATCCGTGAAGTCGTGGCCTGCATGGAGGCCGGTGCGGATATCGTGAAGGTGTTCCCGGGGGAATTGTTCGGACCAGCCTTCATCAAGGCTGTCAAGGGACCCCTTCCACAGGCGAGGATGATGCCGACGGGCGGCGTGGCTCTGGACAATGTGGGTGACTGGATCAAGGCCGGATGCGTGGCCGTCGGGGTTGGCGGCAGTCTCACGGCCGGTGCGAAGACCGGCGATTACGAATCCATTGCCGTCATCGGCGCGCAGTTTGTGGAGAAGGTGAAGCAGGCGCGGATGAAGTAAGTGATTGTTTCAAAAGCATGCACTGGAGACAGTTGACTCTTATGCCATTTCTGTTTGGAAAACCGGAGAACAGCGTCGGCGACAGGGGGGATCATGATGGCATTTCTGAATGTGAAACCGGAAGGCAGCGTCAGATACGACTGCCTTTCCCTTGGAGAGGTCATGCTCCGTTTTGATCCAGGGGAGGGGCGCGTACGGAACGCCCGTTCATTCGCCGTGTGGGAGGGCGGAGGAGAGTACAACGTCACCCGTGGCCTGCGAAAGTGCTTCGGCATGACCTGCGGCGTCATGACCGCCTTCGCGGACAATGATGTGGGCCGATTGGCGGAGGATTTCATCCTGCAGGGCGGGGTGGATGTCTCGCTCATCAAATGGATTCCTTATGACGGCATCGGCCGCTCCGTCCGCAACGGGTTGAACTTCACGGAACGCGGATTCGGAATCCGGGGTGCACTAGGGGTTTCGGACCGTGCCAATACGGCGGCTTCGCAGCTAAAGGTTGGAGATTTTGACTTCGACCATATCTTCGGCACCCTCGGTTCACGATGGCTGCATACCGGAGGCATCTTCGCCGCCTTGTCCGGCACAACGCCGGATGTTGTCATCGAAGCCTGCAGGGTCGCCAAAAAATACGGCACGATGGTTTCGTTCGACCTGAACTACCGTCCCTCGCTATGGAAAAGCATTGGCGGGAAAGCACGCGCCCAGGAGGTCAACCGGGAAATCGCTCCATATGTGGATGTGATGATTGGCAATGAAGAGGATTTTTCCGCATGCCTCGGTTTCGAAATCGAAGGCAATGATGAAAACCTGAAGGAACTCAATATTCCGGGCTATCAGAAGATGATCCGGCAGGTCATGCAGGCTTATCCGAACTTCAGGGTGGCGGCAACGACCCTTCGCACCGTGCGCAGCGCGACTGTCAACGATTGGAGCGCGCTGTGCGTGGCGGATGGGGAAATCCACATGTCAAATGAGTACCCGGCGCTTGAAATCATGGACCGGGTGGGCGGTGGGGACAGTTTTGCCTCCGGCCTGATTTACGGGCTCATGAAGACCGGGGATCCGCAGAGGGCCGTCAATTATGGTGCCGCACACGGCGCGCTGGCCATGACGACACCTGGCGATACATCCATGGCAAATCTGTCGGAAGTGGAAAGTGTCATGAAGGGCGCCGGAGCCCGCGTGGTGCGGTGATGCCTGAAAGAGCACGGATATATTGAAGTGCGCTGTTGCCCGGAAGTGCGCTGCTGTCTGGAAGTGCGCTGTTGCCCGGAGGTTCGCCGATACCTGAAAATGCAGGAGGCATTCGATGATTCTGGTCATTTTGGATGATGAAAAAAGCATGGCGCTCAAGGGCACTGAATCCGAGGGTTTGGAACTGAATGGGATAGTCCTGTCGGAAAGAATTCTTGAAGCCAATGAGAAGATAGAAATCATCTACATCCCAAGCGATCAAGAGGATGCTGCGAGGGTGTTCGAAATGAATGCCCGGGGTTTATGCCTGCAGCCTGTCCGGAAAGAGCTAATAGCCAATGCCATCCGCCATGTGTCAGAACGAATCCGGCGGAGGGATGCGTCTGAATCCGAGGATATCAGAATTCAAACATTTGACCGGTTCGAGATCTTCGTGAACGGTCAACCGATGAAATGGAGGCGGTCCAAGGCGAGGGAGCTGATGGCTCTCCTTGTGCACCGCGTCGGCAGCAAGGTTGGCAAATTCACCCTATGCGAATGCCTCTGGCCGGATTGTGAACCGTACAAGGCGCTTGTGAAGCTTCAGACGACGGTATGCAGCCTGCGTAAATCCCTTGCCGGCATATCCAGGGAGATCATGAGCATTGAATACTCGAATGACAGCTATCGGCTGGTGCTCGGAAATGTGCAGTTTGACAGGGTGCAGTTTCTTCATGACGCGGAATCCTATTTCAAGACAAAAATGATAAAATGGGCGGAAGACGCGGTCGCGCTGCATGGCAGTGGATATTTCGCCGAGGAGCCCTGGTCCTGGGCGCTTGCAACCGCCGAAGAGATGCAAGCCAAGCACATGAGGCTTTTGTCGGGAGTCGGGCGGTCCGCCAGATAATTCGATTGAGAGGCCGTTTATGTAAGAAAAGGCCCTGTCGGAACTGGATTCCGACAGGGTCTTTTCTTGCTGTTTTCTCCTGTTGTTCTGCTTTCTTCAAGGTGGTTATCTTGTTGTCCCCCACAACTCGAGGCTTGATGCGGTCAGGTCGTATTCATGTCCGTTTGTGGCGTCTGTCATGTCGCAATAGAACCATGCGCCCGGTGCCAGGTCCGAGAATCCATTGAGCGGGGATCCATTGCACCCAATGTAGAACCGATCCGGCACTCGCCCGAGAACGCGGTTCATGACCGTCGAAACCTCGGCGCGGGTGATGTTGTCGTTGGGCCTGAACAACCCGCCCGATCCGGTGATCCAGCCGTATGCAGTGGCGGTGGCTATGCTGTTGTAAGCCCAGAAGGAATCTGATACGTCCGTGTAATTGCAGGAACTGTTGATTGCATTGGAAAAACGGACAACCAGGGCGGCAAACTCGGCACGGGTAATGGTGTCGTCAGGCCTGAAATTGCCGTTGAATCCCATGACGATGCCAAGTTCCGCCATGGAGGTGACCGCTGTGCAGAACCATTGACCGGAATCCACGTCGTGAAAGGAGGATGCAGGATTCGCCGGCTTGACAATCAGAAGGTTATAGAACATCTGGGCTGCCTCGGCACGGGTCATGCTGCCGGTGGGCTTGAGCGAACCTGTGGGATAGCCCTGAAGGTAGGCGTTGTGGCTTTCGGTCTCGAGCAGGCTGGAAACACCTGTCAAAACCGGGTCGACGGCAGCGATGCCGAAATAATAATTGTAGGTGATCCCGTTGGCCGGCATTCTGAAGGAAAATGTGCCGTCGCCGTTATCGGTGAACGGGATTACATTTCCATCAGCATCGAGGATTCGCAGACCATCGAGTCTGTAGCCCGCCTCAGGGTCTATGGTCAGGATAACGTCGGAGCCATAGGCTCCCTTGTCGGTGCTGCTCGTGACGACGCCGTGGGCATCATCGCCTCCGGAAGCAACAGATTTCTTTTCCAAACTGGCGACAGGATACAGGAGAGGAGCCGCACCGCTTTGACAGACAACAGCGGCATTCACATTCAGTACGGCATCGCTGGCGGTACCGGCCGATATGCGGTAGTTGGCCGCGTCGCTGCCGGTCAGGACCGTGCTGTAGGCGATGGACATCGGATGGGAACCGATTGTTGCGGACAGGGTCGCAAGAGCGGTTTCGGCAGCTTGTTTCTGTCCCGCATCCGCGAGGACGTAGGTCGTCTCGCCAAGAGTCAGGGTGGTTATCGTCAATCCGACAAGGTCGCCACGGAGGGAATCCAGGCTGATCAGGCTTGCCAGGTCATCGACGCTGAAATGCGAACCTGTCGTGATGCCGTAAGCTCTTTTCACAGCCGTGAGTTCATGGGTGCTGATGGAAAGAGACAGGGAGGGACTGCTGTAATTGGCCGTGGTAGTGGCGCCTGCCGCCTGGCTGGTGCCCTTTGGAGAGGCTGTGTTTGCAACGATGGGTGCAAAGCCGCCTGTATATGTTCCAACCATTAGCTTTCCGGCTCCGGAAACGTTGAGGGAGATGAGGGTGACCGTCTGGAAAGCATCGGTGACATTGATCCCGGCATTGTTGACGATGCCGGACCCGGATATCAGCGCAGCTTTCACATCGTCACCGGATGCATACGTGCCATATGCGATCGTTGCACCATTGCTGTAACTTGCGCCGGACTTGGCGTTCACTGTGAACACATACTCGGGGGCCGTCGCCAGGGCGGGATTGTTTCCCTCTGCATAGGTCAGCGATGTGGCCAGCAGGGCATCGGCAATGGTAATGCCGTAGTTGGAGATGGTGGCGCCGGATACGTCATCGGCAGCCATGAAGAGCTTGTATGCGCCTGCATCTTCGCCGGCTGTACGGTGGAAGGCCATGCCGAAAGCGTTTGTCTTGTTATCCGGAATGGAATTGAGAAGGTCCGGTGCGTACTTGAGGGTAGAGGCGGAGGAAGGGACGAATGTGGCTTCATTCCCAGCCCGGCTGGTTTTCGTGGCGGTATAGTCGTATGTGAGTGAGACATTGGTGCCATCCGCATCATACACTGCGGCAGGAGCGCCGGCGGCCGTGATGGTGAACTGATTGCTGAAGAAACCCGGGTCATTGCCGCCATAGGTTTTGACAAGACCGGCATTGTCATCCTTCATATCGATGGCCATTGCGGAGTTGGACAGGTTGATCGTGATGGGATAAGTCAGGGATATCCACCTGCCCTCATCGTTCGCGATGCGGACATGGAAAGTGTAGTTCCCGGCCGCAGCGGTGGGAATACCGTAGACTTCACCCGTGCGGCGGTTGAGAAACAAGCCGGTGGGCAGCACGGATGGATTTACCACGGTGCCGTTCGAATTGACAAGGTGGAAATTGCGGTACACCTGCGTTGCATCGGGGGTATTGTAACTCGAATTGTTTTCAAACGCATTGATGCGAGCGCTGTAGAATGCGGCATAGGTGCCTCCGGCAAGCGCCGAACTGGAGATGAGGATGTCATTCTCGCTGGTGTATTTTGGCAGCCACTTCGCGTAGAGGATGATGGATTTGTCATTGTCGGCATCGATTCCCGATGCGTTGTTCTCGCTGAGCGTGCGGTTGATGTTGTACGCGTTGCTGGCGTTGCAGTTCGGTGCGGTGTGCCAGCCATCGAAGGTATAGTCGACGCGATATATTCCGGGGATCGTCACATAACCCGTGGCCGCGACGCTGTTCTGTGTCAGAGAGCCCGTATTCCAGACATAGTCGTCCTTGGGGTCTGCCAGATTGTCGTCAAATACGACATTGTAGGCATTGACGGTGGTCCATTGCGCATAGAGGGTCAGGTTGTTGTTGACCACGTCGCCGTAGAAGTTCCAGAATTCCCCTGTGCCATTCTGCATCGTGTTCCATCCGGCGAAGTAGTATGTGGTTGCTCCTGAGATCACGGTCGAGGGGGCGATGATCTCGGCCACGTGCTGGCCCGCAGCAATCCACTGGTTGGCTGCAGTGTATGTGCTGTTTGCATTTGTGTTGGCGAAGATGATCTTGTAGGACACTGTCTGGCTGTAGTCCGGCAGCAGCGTCAGCGAACTGGTAATCGCGGTGCTGAAATCCCAGAACTGGCTGGTAGCGGTATTTTTCCATCCGGTAAAGGTATAGTCGATCTTCTTGACAGCATCGGCAGTCGAGTCGTTTGCTCCAGCGATCAGGGAGTTGCTGCCGTTGAAATACTCCGTGGCCTTGGCAGGGTTCGTTCCCGGAGCTGATACTGTGGTTCCGCTTTCGACCTGCTGGGGCGTGCCGTTGATGGTCACGGTATAATAGACGTTCGGCACCCATACCGCATAGAGGGTGGTGCATTCGTCCACATTGAATTCACTGCCGGGGGGGTAGTTGACGGTGGATGAACCCGATGCAAGGGTCCAGCCCTTGAAGGTATGGCCGGAATAGGTACTGTCGGAGGTGGGGGCGTAGATTGGCGTTCCAGGTATCTTGACTTGTGTTGTCGTGCTTCCGGTGCTGGAGGGGTTTTTCGTGAAGGTGATGACTGCGCCGACTGTTTTGGTGAGGGTCACGCCGCCGACATTCAGTCCGATTGTCCTGTCGGTCCCTGTTACGCTTCCATCCGTGATCGTGTAGTCGGAGACTGTATAGTTTTTTACCTTGACTGTAAGATCATTTTTCACCACCGTGTCCGTCACTCCGATGACCCGGTTCACCGTCACTTCGATATCGCTTTCGGAATAAGACACCGTGTCATAGGTGTAGGCATAATAGGGACCCGAGCCTCGGCAGCCGCTCAATGCACACCAGTAATACCACCCGGTGCCGGTGGTCGCAGTCAGCCACTGACCGGTGAATTTTGCACTTATTGTCGTGTAAATGATACTGCCTGAATCACAATCGTCAAAACCGCTGCCTCTGTCTGCTTTTATGGACGTGACATATTTGGATGGATTATATCCGATGTTATCATACATGAAAGCGGTTGGGCCATTACTTGCTTCTGTCATCGTCAGCTTTGCCGTTTCACCGTTGATGGAAGTTACAGCATCCGAACTCGAATAATGGGTCTTCAGGAAAAGGTAAGTCGTTCCATTGGCAAAAGAGCTTGCATTGATTACCTCGGTGAAGTTTTTATACAGCGTACCTGTCCCCGTAGCACTTGCGGTCAGGGGAAACTGGGTGAATACCAGGCAGATGACAAGCAAAACGCTCAATAACCGTCTATTCATTCTTTTTCCCCTCATATCCTTCCATATTCCATGTTGCCCTGCTGCTGCAACTCGCCCGATGACCAAGAAGAAGCGATGAATTTTTCTTTCGTCATGCAGAATTCATTTCAACACCCTCTTTCTCATAGTGGATGGACACCATTCATTCCAATCATATTACTCTTGTATTACCCCGACGCTCTGACAGTTTCCTGACAAAGTTAAGAGAAACTAACATTGCGTTGAGATAACCAGCCTCCATTCTCCGGTACAAGATGCCTTGTAATGGAATGCCGGCATCAAATACTTAACAAGTTCTTTTTTGATTTCAGCGAAATGCAACTCCATTCCAAAGCAAAAAAGCATGTAGGGATATCCGAACGGATTTCCCTACATGCTTCATTTTTTCTTTTCGGACAGCCTCATTGCCTCGTTGCTACCATGAGCCTGTCAACGGTCATTTCAGTCCCTTCCAGGTTTCCTGGCCGTTTGCAAAATCATAATCATGCCTGTTTGTAGCTTCGACGATCTCATAGTAGGCCCAATAGCTGCTGCTGGAGGCATCCGGGAATATTTTGAGATTTGCGGGTTGGGTGTCAATATAATCTTTTCCGGCACTCCGGCCTAACATATTGTTCACTATGGTCACGACTTCGGCACGGGTAATAAGCGCCTCCGGTTTGTATGTTCCATCCGTGTAGCCGTTAATCCAGCCGTATTCAGCGGCGGACATAATGTAGGAATACGCCCAATCGGCACTGGACACATCGCTGAAACTCGCCTTGCCGCCGGTCAGGATGGCAAATCGCATCGCGATCGCAGTAAACTCGTCCCTTGATATAAAGTCACCCGGCCTGAAAGAACCGTTGTAGCCAGTGATGATGCCCATGCTTGCCAGAGTTTCAACTGCTTTTTCATACCAGATGGCTTTCTCCACATCATTGAAGTTTGCCGTGACGGCAACATCCTTGTTGAGAAGCAGGTTATAGAACATCTGCGCGGCCTCGGCGCGGGTCATGTTTTGTTCCGGATGGAAATAGCCATTGTGAAAGCCGTTCATGTAGCTTATGTGATCCTGAGTGGCCAGGTATCTCGCGACACCAGTTTCCGCGGGTGTCGCAATCTTGTTCACGAAAACGGCACTGACGGTGACAGAGGCTGAGGGCATGGTGAACTGATACGTTCCTTCGTCATATTTTGTGCATGTGATCGAATTGCCATTGGCATCATGAATGCTCAGGCTGCCGAATACACATCCGGGATCAGGGGTAACCGCAATTGTTACAGGATTCCCAGCCATCTGTATCGTTCTGTTGGATGCCACGGACCCACGATCAGTCTTGTTGATGATGATGCCGTAGTAATATGTAATCGGACCAGATAACTTTTGCACATACATGTTGATGGGAATGGATTCGTTTCCGTCGCCATCAATTGCCTTGATCCAGAGGCGATACTCCCCGGTGGGCAAGGTGTATGCCGCACTCGACAGCCCTGTTGCGGAAATCGCGATACCGTATGCCGCACTGGCGGCATCGGCACCGGTTCCGATTTTGTATGACGCGATGCTGCCGGTGCCCGCTGACAGGCTGAATGTGACGGAAGCGCCTGAATAAGGTGATAGAGATGTGAAATTGTTCGTCTCAGGATATGTGAAAGTTATGGTCGGCGCAGTGAAGGTTATCGTGAAGGACCGCTGGGCATATCCGACGTTCCCCGCCGCGTCTTTCAGGAACATATGCAGATAATAGGTCCCTGTGGACAGGCTGCTGCCGAGACTGACCGTGGCGGTTGAGCCGGAAACAGCCGTGAAGCTTCCCGTACCCGGCGTTGACGGCTGCGAGCTGCTGGTATTCAGAACCGTCGCGTAGGAGGCAAGCATGGAGGTAAATGCCGTGCTTCCTGAGCCAGCGGTATTGGTGAACGTCAGCGAGGCGTTCGAACCGGAAATGGTGGCGGAAGGCGTCGGTGCTGTGGTGTCGGACAGGACCGAGAAGGACGCCGAAGCTGGAATCGTTGAAGTGATGCTCCCGCCTGTCGCATAGCTGAGCGTTACTTTGTAGTCGCCCGCAGTCGAAGTGTTTGGAAAAACAAAATACAACTTGCCGACATTGCCGGAATCCGTTGTTGGTGCAATCAGTGCAGTCGACCCATTCGGATAGGTCAAAGTATAACTCGCCGCAAGACTGCCGGCGTTCTGGCTGCTGTCGGGATTCAAGTAGATTTTGAGACCGTCGCCTGACATCAGCTCCTTTTTAATCTGGTTGACCTGGCTTGCACCGGTCCACACGGCTCCTGATGTTGTTCCAGGGCCGTCAAGCAGCATAAGCGAAGCAATGGCGATAGATAGTGGTGCGGTGATCGTCCCGCCTGTTCCATATGTCGCATGATAGATCAGCCAGGCGACCTTCGCCGCCACTTTTTCCGTTTCGGCAGAACCGGAATAAAGCGATGTTATAGCGCCATCTGTGACATGAGCCGTTTCATTGAAACTCTTTGTGTTTGAACCCAGACTGCCGGGCAAGTAAGTCCCGCTGTATTCATCCGTAATCAAGATGGACTTGTCCGCCGTCATCAGGCTGAGGTAGGCGTTGTCCGTGTCAGTCGCGGTGGCGGCGTAATTCGTCGCAGTGGCATTCGTCATGTTGACGAAAAAACGCTGCCGGCTGTCATTGAGATAATTGGCATACTGATACGCCTCCAGCGCGGAGTTGCCGCTGAGGGTCTCGGAAAACGCCATTTCAAGGCTTGAAAAGCGGAAACTGGAGGCAATCGTGCAGCCATGACTGTTGTAGTCCACATATGGACCGAAACCGCCATAACCGGTGTTTACCAAATTGTTCAGTGAAAACAAAGTGCTTTGAGAGCCTGTCAATGAACCGGCAGTGCCTTGCTGTATGGTGGCGGCCAGGCTTGTGGGCGTGATGCTCAGCTCGATGTGACTGTTTGTATAAAATGTTTTGAAAGCAGAGGTTGCCACGAGCGTCTTTCCGGCTGTGGTACTGTCCGCAAGGCTGCTGAGGTTGGAACTATGGAAGTTGTCCACGTTAACGCCAGCCAACTTGTACAGGTAGACGCCTGTCAGCGAAGTCGCCGGGCTGGTCGAACCGGCAGGTCCATATTCGAATATGATCAGGTATCCGTCCATTGTTTTGCTGCTGCCTGAACCACTTGTCCCCGCATTGATGAGAAAGCCGGAGTATTTGAGCGTATGCGTGAACACGGCACTGGCATCAACATCGAATTTGACGGTTTTCGTACTCGTCGCGCTGGCCGGGTAATACAGAAAGTCCGCGCTGGCTATCTGGCCGTAGCCATAAAATTGCATAGCGGGTTTTCCGTTCTGCAGGTAGGCATAGACATGCGAATCCAGTCCTGCGGTCTGTCCCCATGCTGTGCCGGTGCCAGGTGGGGTCGCTTTATCACTGAGCATGGTTGCGATGGTTGTTTTTGAGTTGCGACTGTCCTTATAATCAGTCACGCCGTAGTAATACCAGTTCGTAGGCACGACACCGCCATTGTAACCCGATTGCCAAGCCGCTTTGTCGGCGTACCATACCGAATCATAGCGGCTGTAAACTTCCCATTTTGTGACATCCGTGGGGTCGATCGTCGCGGCAGAAGTATTCATCCGGTAGGATTTGCTCGTTCCACCCGCGCTGATGAGGTTGTCGAGATAGCCTGAAACCTTTGTTTTCATCACGGTGGGGTCAATGCCGAGTGACGGGTCGACGTTCATGAAAACGTCGAAATCCGTTGAGTCCGTAACGACTGGATTCTCAGCATACGCGTCTGTAGGCAGCAGACCGATAGCGAGTATCAGGGATAGTATCAAGAGAATCAACTTGTTCGGGATTCGATTTTTGAGTATCATCTCTATCTCCTTTACGGTTGTTGTTGTTTACGGTTTTTGTAGTTTGTTTATACTCATCATCATGAACTGGGATATATGGCAATCCCCAAAAAAGTCAATCCTCGTAAACACCTCCCCTTCTCGCTGAATGCCCGAATCATTTCTTTATCTTGAATGATGCCCAGAATCTGAAAAAAATGTCGAAATGGTTATACCCTGCCGACTGCAAAATAAACACCAGCGGGACATTCATGATAACTCGCATTCGGGAAATACGTCAAAATGATTATGCAAAAAAACCAGCCTCCATTCTCCGGCACAAACGGTTAGGATTGAATACTGGTATCGAAACATTTCGCTATTCGTTCACATGGGATTCTGTCTCTTTGATTCAGTCATTCCCGAGAATTCCCTCAATGCGGTCCAGAACGTCCGCCTCAAGCCTGATGCCGGATGCGGCCGTATTTTCGGAAACCTGCTCCGGCCTGCTCGCCCCGATGAGTGCGCTGGCGACGTTCGGCTGCCGCAGGACCCAAGCGAGCGCCAGTTGAGACATGGATATGCCGAGTTCCGCCGCGATGACGCCCAGGCTGGCCACCTTGGTCAAAGTATCATCTCCCAGGAAGTTGCCTATCCACATGTTCTGTTTCGGATCGGTTGCCCGGCTGCCTTGCGGCGCCTGCTGGCCGGGTTTATACTTGCCGGTGAGAACGCCTTGCGCCAATGGGGAAAAGACGACCTGGCCGATGCCATCCCGCTCGCCGAGGGGGATGATCTCTTTTTCAATACCGCGGTTGAGCATGCTGTATTGAGGCTGATTCACCACGATGCGATCCAAAAGCAGGCGATCGGAAACGTGAAGCGCTTCGCACATCTGCGCGGCACTCCATTCGCTGACGCCCATGTACATCACCTTGCCGTGACGAATCAGGTCGTCAAATGCGCGCAAGGTCTCGTCCACAGGGGTTTCGGGGTCCGGCCGGTGACAGTACAGGATGTCCACATAGTCGACATGGAGGCGCTTGAGGCTGGCGTGGGCCGATTCCATGATGTGCTTGCGGGAAAGTCCCTTGTCGTTCGGACCGTCACCCATCGGGAAATACACTTTGGTTGCGAGAACGAACGATTCGCGGGGATACTTCGCCAGGGCTTCTCCGACTACGACTTCCGCCGCGCCACGGGCATAGGCATTTGCCGTGTCGAAGAAATTGATGCCCAGATCGTAGGCGGCTTCAATCGTCTTGAAAGCCGTTTCCCTTTCCGTGGCATTTCCATAGGTGAGCCAACTTCCGAGGCTGATTTCGCTGACCCTGATACCGGTTCTTCCCATTCGCCTGTATTTCATACTTGCCTCCTGTCTGACTGGAACGGAATTACCCGTTGACCTTGTCCTTCAAACCTTTGCCGACTTTGAAAGCGGGAACCTTGCAGGCCGGGATGTCGATGGCTTCCTTTGTTTTGGGATTCCTGCCTTTTCGCGCCGCGCGGTTTTTCGTCTCGAACGTGCCAAAACCGACCAGGACGACTTTATCACCCTTGACAAGTGTTTCTTCCACTGTGTTGATGACGGCTTCCAGTGCGGCTTCGCTGTCCTTTTTGGAAAGACCGGATTTCTCGGTCATCTGCTGAATGAGGTCTGCTTTGTTCATGGGTTTCCCTCCTGTTTTTTTCTAAAATACTGTGCCATTCTATATCGAACCAACAGGTTCGTCAAGGATAGGAGATGACGGGGGATCTGCCCAAGACCGGTCACCGCAAGGAAATGAGAACAATGATGATTCTCGTGCAAAAAGTCGATTTTCGACTTTTTCATGCAAGTTGCATTTTGCAGCTTGCATGCATCCGGCGGCAAATGCCGCCGGATGGCACCGAATCTCGTGATTTGGTGCGTTGAAGGCACAAAATGTGCCTTCAACATGCAGGATGTCAGAGACATCCTGCATAAAAACTCACACATCCTGCATAAAAACTCACAAAAGTGAGTTTTTACACCAGAATCAATGATTTGGGAACAATGAAATCGGTTTTCCCTGCGCAATTCACATCCCGCGCAGCGTGAAATCCGCTT
>JANYKF010000271.1 GCA_025361665.1 Clostridiaceae bacterium | reverse complement strand
GGTAATGGCGCCGGAGGCAATGACCGGAATAGCAAGATTCTTCTTCAAAGCCTCCGCCGCAAAGACATTATTGCCGCGGGGAATGCCCATCGGGGCGACCTGATGGACCATCATGTGGTGATCGCCGCCGGAGACATGGATCGCATTAATGCCCAGCTTTTCCAAGGCTTGTGCAACCTGGATGGTCTCGTCGACACCAAAACCGTCCGGCTCATAATCGGTTCCGCTCAGGCGGATGGTGACCGGGAAATCAGGCCCGACCTTGGCCCGAATATCCTTGAGGATTTCAAGCGGCAGCCGCATCCTGTTTTCCAGCGAACCGCCGTATTCATCTGTCCGTTTATTGGTGTGGGGGGAGAGGAAGTTGGTAAGCAGGTAACCATGGGCGCCATGGATCTCAATCAGATCAAAACCGGCCAGCATGGCCCGCACGGCGGCATCGCCAAAGGCCGAAACAACCCCCTTGATTTCTTCAACGGTCAGCACATCCGGAATCGCCGCATCGCCGACAACCTCTTTCAGTTTTGGCCATGGAATGGCGGACGCGGATTTGATCGGGCGGGTCCCGAGAAATTTCTGACGCCCGCAGTGCTCAATCTGGATGCCGGCCCGGGCCCCTTCGTTCCTGATCATCTCTGCCAGCCACGCCAGACCGCTGATATGTTCATTCGAGCTGATCCCCAACTGGCAGTGGGCAGATTTGCTGGCAATTTCATCAACATAGGCATATTCGACGATCAACAGCCCCACCCCGCCCCGGGCGATATTCCGGTAATGACGGAACAGCCGTTCGGAGACGGTGCCGTCCATATTGCTCATGCCGGTAGAGGTGGGTGCCTTGACGATCCTGTTCGGAATTTCGAGAGTTCCGATATGGCCAGGAGTAAACAGCTTGGTAAAGGTATGCGTCATTGATGCCTCCAGAGCTCTATAATCTATGCTCGCCGGATAAGTTCATCTGCGGAAAGACCATCGTACAGAGCCGCTCGGGACAGGGCGCGCTTCTGTAGTGTTCCTGTCTCCACCATCAGGTATTCGGCGTAAAAAGTCGCCAGCTGCCGTTTGATTTTTTGCTGCGGCGAAGCGATTTCGGACATGCGCAGCCACATCCAGCCGCCGCCAACCAGGCCGACCAGGGCCAGATAGGCAGTGGCGCCGGCCTCGGCATCACGAGGATTCCCGCCCATGCGCTCCAGCAGCACCGTGCTGCAATGATCGAGCTGCTCCAGAGCGGATTCAAGCGCATCACGGAGCGGACTCCGTCCGGCACTGTTCAGGTCGGCGCGGATCCGTGCGGCAAACTGCCGGTAATGCTGCCCGTCCGCCTTGGCCAGCCTGCGGGTCACAAGATCCAGAGCCTGAATACCGGTGGTGCCTTCGTAAATGGACATGATCCGGCTATCACGGACATATTGCTCAACCCCGTAATCAGAAACGTAGCCATAACCTCCCAGTACCTGCACCGCGAGATTGGCAACCTCGAATCCGGCTTCCGAACAGCAGGCCTTGCAGACCGGCAGCAGCCAATCACCCAGCGCGCGGGCCTTGTCCCGCTCTTCGCTGCTGGCGGCACTCCTGGCCAGATCAAGATTATAGGCGGCCTCCATAACCAGGGCCCGCATGGCTTCGGTACGGGAGCGCATGATCAGGAGCATACGGCGCACATCCACGTGTTCGATGATCGGCACCGGCGGCGCGGTCGGCGAGCCCCCCTGCAGGCGTTCGTCGGCATATTCCAGCGCCTTGGCTGTCGCGGCTCCGGCCACGGCCACGCCCTGAATCGCCACCTCCAGACGCATGGTATTGACCATGGCAAACAGGACTTTCAAACCTTCACCTTCTGCCCCGATCAGTATTCCTTCGGCTCCGTCAAAGTCCAGCACACAGGTGGCCGAGGCCTTGAGACCCATCTTGTGCTCAATCCGGCTGACACTGACTCGATTGGGCTGCCCGCTTGCGAACGAGATCTTTGGCACCAAAAACAGGCTCAAACCGCGCGTTCCTGGCAGAGCTCCCGGAGTGCGGGCAAGCACGATATGGCAGATCTGTTCTGTAACGTCCTGATCCCCAAAGGTAATAAAGACCTTTGATCCGGTAACTTCATAGTTTCTGCCCTGGACCGGAATTGCCATGCTGCGGACCCTGGCCACATCCGATCCGGCATCCGCTTCGGTAATACAGATGGTCGCTGCCCACTCACCGGATACCAAGCGCGGCACGACCCGTTCTTTCAATTCAGCATCGGCATGGGCAATCAGCAGTCGCGCTGCGGCCCGCCCCATCAGGGTCAACATGCCGAAGGGCACACTGGCTCCGTTGACCATTTCTGCCACCGCTGCCTGCAAGACCAGCGGCAGATCCTGC
>JANYKF010000263.1 GCA_025361665.1 Clostridiaceae bacterium | reverse complement strand
GAGCGGCAAGGCGGACTTCTGGATTACGGGCAACTGGTCGGAGAAGGCCATTTCGGAAGCCAAAAAGTACATTTCCGTGCAGACTGTTGCCACGGGCAAGGAAAAAGGGTTCCGGGCCATACCGGCAGTCGACGCGTCCCTGCTTTCGCCGGATGCGGACTATTTCCATCTGACCACGAACAACACTGTCTGCGGGACGCGCATCCGCGGCTGCGACATCCCGGATACCGGCACCGTGCCGGTGGTGGCGGACATGTCATCGAACATCCTGTCCGAGGTGTATGATGTTTCAAAGTTCGGCCTCATTTATGCCGGCGCGCAGAAAAACATGGGACCGGCCGGCGTGACGGTCGTCATCATCCGGGAAGACCTGATCGGAAAGACGGAGTCCTGGGTGCCCACCATGCTCCAGTATTCCATCCATGCGGAGAACAAGTCGCTTTACAATACGCCGCCATGCTTCGCCATCTATGTGTGCGGTCTGGTGTTCGAGTGGGTCAAGGCGGCCGGCGGCGTTGCCGTCCTCCAGAAGGCCAATGAGGATAAGGCGGCGCTTCTGTACGGGACCATCGATGAATCGGCACTCTACAAGGGGCTGGTTGAAAAGAAAGATCGTTCGCTGATGAACGTGACGTTTACGACGGGCAATGAGGATCTCGACAAGAAGTTCGCAAAGGAAGCCGAGGCGAAGGGGATGACGAACCTGAAGGGATACCGCTCCATGGGCGGCATGCGTGCCAGCATCTACAATGCGATGCCGCGTTCCGGCGTGGAGTCGCTGGTGGCATTCATGAAGGCCTTCGAAATTGGAAATGCCTGATCGCGGATACGGGTTTGGATCAGGCACACGGCCATGGAGCGGGTCATGCGGGTCCGCCCCCGCCATTCCAGGGAGGGTGCGACATGCTGAAAATTCTCGCTTGCGTGACCATGCTGATTGACCACATCGGTTATACGTTTTTCCCGGGCGCGCTCTGGCTGCGCATCATCGGCCGCTTGGCGTATCCCATTTTCGCCTGGTATGTTGCCATCGGGTTTCGGCGGACGCACAATCGGGGGCGATATCTCGCCAGGCTTCTTGGCTGGGGCCTTCTTTCGCAGATTCCTTTTGCGCTCCTGTTTCACAAGGCATCCTTTGGCAACCCGATGTCTTTCCTCGAGGGGACGAATGTGCTTTTCACCTTCGTCTTCGCCGTGCTTGGCCTGCTGCTGATAACTGCATGCGAAGAGCTCCGATGGGAGAGCCAGGTCGCGGCCTGGATGGGCGCCGGCCTTTTCGCTGCCGCCGCGCAATGGGCCAATACGGATTACGGCGCATACGGCGTGGTGATCGTCCTGCTGTTTTACCTGCTTGACAGCCAGGCCGCGCCAGTCGCCTCCGCCGGCAGTCCCTCCGCCATTCACGCTCCGGATCTTTCTGACGGCCTGTCATCCGGAATTCCGGTTCCTGTCGCTTCCGCTGGAAACCCTTATGCTTATGCGAACTCTATGCGGGATTTGACAATCATTCGCCGGATTGTCCTCCCGCTCTCCATCTTCCTCATCACGCTCCTGTCCTTGAAACTGATGCGGATGCATCCGATCCAGCTTTTCTGCGTCCTGGCTGTCCCATTGACCTATCTCAGGCTTCCGGACCCGAAACCGGGCAAGTGGAAGTATGCATTCTATGCCTTCTACCCCGTCCATATTTTTCTGATCTGGCTTGTGACATTGGTTTGAAGCGCCCCGCTGCATCACCCGTCCGGATGGTTCCAACAGATTCGCTTGACCCGGCGTGAATGGGACGCGTCCCGATTTCTTGTCTTTTCCCGGCCAATCGGTTATGATGGGTGATGGCCCAATATGGAGATGGAGGACGGGGTACCCGACGGTATCCCGATTGTTTGATGGAGATACGGCTGGACGACGCATTGCTGTTGTCTGTGGAAAAACCGGCCCGATATACGGGCAACGAACTGAATATGATTCGCAAGGATCCCGATGCGGTCTCCGTCCGGTATGCGTTTTGTTTTCCGGATACCTATGAAGTGGGCATGTCGCACCTTGGCATGAAAATCCTGTACCATGTGCTGAATTTGAGGGCGGACACGTATTGCGAACGCTTTTTCGCACCATGGACCGACATGGCCGAAAAAATGCGGAGCAGCGGCATCCCGTTGTTTTCACTTGAAACAAGGACTCCGCTGCGTGAGTTCGGACTTGTCGGATTCACCCTGCAGTACGAGCTAAGCTACACGAACATCCTGGACATGCTTGACATGGGGGGTGTTCCCGTGCTGGCGGCTGATCGCGGAGACCGCGATCCCTTCGTGATGGCGGGAGGCCCGTGCGCCTGCAACCCGGAACCGCTGGCGGACTTCATCGATCTGTTCGTCATCGGCGAGGGGGAAGAAGTCATCGGCGAACTGGTCGACGCATATGCCACTTGGGCCAAAAGCGGATCACCAAGGGACGCATTCCTTGAAAGCGTCTGCCGCATCGAAGGTGTTTACGTGCCTTCCTTTTATCAGGCCACATACCGGGAGGACGGGACTTTGGGGGAAACATCCCCGATTCGGGCATGCGCACCGGCGAAGGTTCGCCGGCGGATTGTGAAGGATCTTGACGCGGTGCCGTTCCCCGACGACATCATCGTACCGTTCATCCCGACAGTGCACGACAGGATCATGCTTGAACTGTTCCGTGGCTGCATCCGTGGCTGCCGGTTCTGTCAGGCGGGCATGATCTACCGGCCGGTCCGGGAGCGCTCCGTGGCCAATCTGACCGGCCTGGCCGAACGCTCCGTCTGCAGCACGGGTTACGAGGAAATCTCGCTGATGTCCCTCAGCACAAGCGATTATTCCGCATTGCCTGAATTGACTGGCGCGCTGCTCGCCATCACGGACAGCCGCAAGGTCAGCTTATCACTGCCTTCCCTGCGCATCGACAATTTTTCCCTGGGACTGATGGAACGGGTTTCAACTGTGCGCAAAAGCGGCCTCACCTTCGCCCCCGAGGCTGGAAGCCAGCGCCTGCGCGATGTCATCAACAAGGGCGTGACCGACGAGCATCTGCTGGAGTCCGTCTGCATGGCCGTCGCCGGCGGGTGGGGAAGCGTGAAGCTGTACTTCATGCTGGGGCTGCCGACCGAGACGATGGAGGATGTGGAGGCCATCGCGGACCTCGGCTTCCGGGTGATGGAGGCTTGCCGGAGCATGGCGGATGGCATGGCGTTCAAAAGCCTGAAAATCACCATGAGCGCATCCGCGTTCGTTCCCAAGCCGTTCACGCCATTTCAGTGGGAACCGCAGGACACGATGGCGGTGATGCATGAGAAACAGCAATTTCTGAGGGAGAAGCTGCGGAAAACATCGCGGCGGATCGAATTGAACTGGCATGACAACGAGACGAGTTTTCTGGAGGCCGTTCTGGCCAGGGGTGACCGTCGTCTTGGCTCCGTCATTCTGGGTGCATGGCAGGCCGGCTGCCGTTTCGACAGCTGGCGTGAGCATTTCCGGTTCGGCACCTGGATGCGAACCATGTCTGAAAACGGCATCGATCCCGCCTGGTACGCGAACCGGCGCCGTCCGGTCGATGAAAC
>JANYKF010000237.1 GCA_025361665.1 Clostridiaceae bacterium | reverse complement strand
CTTTCTTGTGAATGGATCAACCGTCGGAGTGCTGGCCATGATACAGGCGGCTGCCGGGTCTGGCGATACGCTTCTTGTGGGTCGCGACTGCCACCAGTCTGTTCTGCATGCGCTACAACTGGCCGGCGTACAGCCTTGTTTCGTTGAGACCCATCGAACCGGCTCGAAGGGCTTGCCTTGCGGCCCGTCGCCCGGCGCTCTGGAACAGGCTGTGGTGCTTCATCCGCATGCTCGCGGACTTCTGGTGACCCGCCCGAATTATTACGGCATGGCCGTTTCTCTGGAAGCGATATCAAAACTGCTTCATGCAAAGGGAATGCTCCTTTTGGTCGATGAGGCACATGGCGCCCATTTTGCAGCCGGGTCGCCCTTTCCGTCCACTGCACTTGCCTCCGGCGCCGATCTTGTGGTTCAAAGCCTGCACAAGACACTTCCGGCCCCCACGCAGACGGCTCTGCTGCACGAAGGGAGTTCATGGCCCGGTGTGAGGCCGGGACTGCCGGTTTCCTCCGTCGCGGAGGCATTATCCCTTTTCCAGACAACAAGTCCGTCCTACCCGCTTTTGGCCTGTATCGACGCGGCAGTCTGCTGGACAGCGATCCATGGCCGGAAGGCATACGACCGCCTGATGAACCGGATCAAGACATTCCGGCAGGAAATGTCCGCAGACGGTCGGTTTCGTGTTTCAGGAGCAGAAGAAACGCCGTCCGGGTTTTCAATGGATCCGTCACGCCTGGTCATCCTGATGGATAACAAAGGCATCGAACTGGAAAGATGGCTGCGGGAAACCCACGGGATCGCTGCAGAAATGGCGGATCGGAACAGGGTTGTGCTCATCGTAACCCCGTTTCACGATGAGGCGGATTTCAAAATGCTGTCCGATGCGCTGAAACAATTTCCAGAAGGATCTTTTCCGCATTCAGGTCCATCGGGGCGGAAACGGATTGAAAATGAAACAGGTTCAGTCTTCCCCGAGTCTGAAACAGAACAGACTGCGCAGGATGATTTTCTTACCGGAAGTTTGCCGGAATGCGTCATGTCCTTGCGGGATGCAGCCCGCGCCCCTCGGGAGCCGGTTCCGCTCTCGCTGGCAGCCGGTCGCGTCGCGGCACGGTCCATAGTCCCTTATCCTCCGGGTATCGCGGTCATCGTGGCCGGAGAGCGGTATGAATCCGGGTGCGTCAAATGGCTGCGCAATCAGGCGGAGTCCGGGATCTCGATCCTCGGGATGGAGGACGGGTGCGTCTCCTGCGTTGTTCCTGTATAATGGAAAAGCCGGGTGGTCATCAGCCGGATAAAAAAAGCTGATTGCTTTCCATGGCAAATCAGCATGACATGGAGATTCATACGGGATGAACAGCGAAAAGACAGGTTTTTTCATCAGTTTCGAGGGGAATGACGGGTCAGGCAAGACCACGCAGATCCGGTTGCTGGCGCAATGGTTCGAATCCCGCGGCAGGGCGGTTCTGCAGCTGCGGGAACCGGGCGGGACGCCGATTGGGGAAAAAGTGCGGGACATCCTGCTCGATAACGCCAGCAGCGGCATGGAGCCGGTGACGGAAATGATGCTGTACGCCGCTTCGAGGGCTCAATTGACAAGAACCGTCATTACACCGGCACTGAAACGGGGCGATGTGGTCATCTGCGATCGGTTTGTCGATTCCAGTTACGCCTATCAGGGATTTGGAAGGGGATTGGGGATGGAAACGGTGCAGGCTGTCAACCTGGTGGCCATTGACGGCCAGATGCCCCATCTCACGTTCTTTCTGGATTTGGACGCCGACACGTCGATGGCACGGAGGAATGCGTCCGGCACGGAAGCGGACAGATTGGAAAATGAGGAAATGGACTTCCATCGTCGTGCTCACGACGGGTATCTGGCCTTATGCGCAGCATCTGGAGGCCGCATCAAGCGGATCCCCGTCATGACCGGATTGGTTCAGCGGACGCAGGAAGAAGTGGCATTGGAAATTCGGGACTTTGTCCTGGATCTGTTGTCATGAGCCAGGGAAAACGTCCGGGAAAAACTCATATCAGTCTTGACGGGGTCGTCGGCCAGGCCCAGCTTGTCG
>JANYKF010000227.1 GCA_025361665.1 Clostridiaceae bacterium | reverse complement strand
GCACAAGCAGCTGCAGGGATCCGTCCGCCAGTTCGGCGGCATACCCGGCACCCACATCACCAGGCGCTTCCGCGATGCCGATGAACAGATTCTCTGTGCCGGGCTCCCATCGTCCGAATGCGCCTCTCACCGTAAAGCATCCCTTCGGGCTCCTCCCTTCCAGCGTCACAACATCGCCTTCTGCCGCCAGTTCCATGTGACTGATATGCAGGGCATTCTCTACCATGGTGAAGGAAACGGGTTTCTTCAGCTTGCCTTGCCAGCGCAGTGCGGCCTCTTCCGAGACATCACCCTCCGGAACCGCGATGGCCAGCGAATGGAGCCTGGTCCGGAGCGCCGCCAGTGCATCCGGGTTTTCCGGCAGCACCCCATCGGACAAGGCCGGCCAAATGTGTGCCCATACAAGTCCTAGCGCCTTGCCGACGTCATTCATGCCGGAATGGAAGGCAATGACGACATCGTGTCTTTCACTGACGATGCAGATCTGTCCAAACGCTCCGTCTGCACGGTAGGAACCGTCCAGGCATTTCCAGAATTGATATCCATACCCGGTGTTCCATTCATTTGCGGGTTCATCCTCTTTGTCATCGGAGCCGGCCGATTTGATGCGGGTGCCGGATGCTTCCTCAATCCATGCGGCGGGCAGCAAGCGCCTGCCTTCCCACATCCCTTTCTGGAGCAGGAATTGTCCGAAGCATGAAATCTGTTCCGTGGTGAGCCTCAGTCCGAATGCGCCCGCCGAATTCCCTTTCGGGCATGCGGTCCAGTACGGATTTCCCATTCCCAGCGGGGTGAAAAGCCGCGGCATCAGATAATCGTGCACGGACAATCCGGTCAGTTTCGTGACGATGGCGGAACACATGTACGTGGCCATGTTGTTGTAGACGAACAGGGATCCAGGAGCTTCTTCCGGCGCGTGCTCGAAGAAATTCCGCACCCAGTCGCCGTCAGCCCGGGCGAAGGCTGTATCCGTGAAATCGGCCTTATGGCCGGTCCCCATCATCAGAAGGTGCTTCACCTTCATGTCCCGTGCGTGCGGGGTCAGTTCTCCGGGCAGCTTGTCCGGAAAAAAAGAAGCCACCGGATCGTCCACGGTCAGCAATCCTTCGGATACCGCGAAGCCCACTGCGGTGGAGGTGAAGCTCTTCGACAGTGAATGCAGGATATGCGGTGTTTCCGGATTATATGGATGCCACCAGCTCTTCGCTATATGCTTGCCGTGACGCAGCATCACCAGCCCATGCATTTCCAGTTTCGCTTCTTCCAATGCATTCAGCCACCCCAGGATGCCCCGGCTGTCCACCCCGGCCGATTCCGGGGAATGCAGTGCGTTTTTTGCGCATGTTTCTTCCATCTTTTCCTCCTCCATGACCCCGGATGAAATCGATTCGTCCGGCTGCCTGTTCATCCGGAAACCAGTTCGCCCTGCAGCCCCGTTCATCCAGCCCCGTTCATTCAGCAACATTCTATGCTTGCGAGTCGGCATCGTCAACCGGCACGCAGGCTTCCCTCGGCAGTTAGGCTTCCTTCATCAGGCTTCCTTCATCAGGCTTCCTTCAGCTTGAGTCACGACGGCCCGGGGCGTATAATGAAACAAATGCCGCTATCGCGAAGGAGACCCCATGCTGCAGAAAATCCTTTCCAACATGCGCAAGGCCATCGAGGACTACCGGATGATTGAGAATGGCGATCACATCGCTGTCGGTGTTTCCGGGGGCAAGGACAGCCTGATCCTCCTGATGGCGCTGAAAGAACTGCAGCGTTTTCTTCCCGTCTCCTTTCGGATAACCGCCGTCACGATTTCCCTCGGATTTCCGGATTTTGACGTCGCCTCCCTGATCGCCTTTTACCAGCGCCTGGGTGTGGCCTGGCACATCGAGGAAACAAACATCGGCCACGTGGTTTTCGAAACAAGAAAGGAGAAAAACCCCTGTGCGCTGTGCGCGAGGATGAAGAGGGGAACCATCCATGAAACCGCCCGGAAACTGGGCTGCAACAAGGTTGCCTTCGGGCATCACATGGACGATGCGATTGAAACGATGATGATGGCCCTCATTTATGAAGGGCGTCTGCATTGCTTTTCCCCCGTCACGTATCTGAGCCGTTCCGAGATCACCCTCATACGCCCCCTCCTCTATGTCGAGGAAAGGCAAATCCGGGCTTGTGTGCGCAGCGAGGGCATCATGCCTATCAAAAGCGGATGTCCCGCGGAGGGCAAAACAAAACGCGCAGCCGTGAAGGCGCATATCGCCTCGCTCAAAAGCGAGAATCCGACGATTCGGGCATCCCTGTTCGGGGCCATCCAGCGAGCCGGACTGAATGGATGGAAAATAATGGGCAATTCCAGCCAATATAGAAAGGGTCACCCGGATCATCCGCATGGAGAGGATTCCATTGACACGCAGGATGTCCGTGCGATCCTTGCAGCCGTCGTCCCGCCTTCAACAAGCCCTGAAAAGGATTTGGAGGAAAAGCTCACCCGCAGCCACGCACGCCAGGCCCTCATTCTCGGCATGCTCCTGCAGCTTTATCATCCAGCGGACCTGGGGCAGTCCTATCTCAATGTGCTCGGACTGGTCGGTCAGCATCTGGATATCGACCGCGTCAGCCTGTTTACCTGCCAATATGACGGCAGCCTGCGGCTTCGACAGGAATGGAATACACAGGAAGCGCATTTCACCGGAAAAGGCGCGCGCCATCTGTCGGATCATCGTAGCAAAGCCTTGTCGCGCCTGGCTGACTGGATGAAAACCCGTTCGCATTATGACACGGGCAAGACGGAGGATGCGCCCGGACCGGACACGGATGCAAAGCCGGAAATCCTTCACCCGTGGGCGGCCCAGACATTGCGCATGGCGGACAGGCCCGTTTCCGTCCTGCTTTTCGAGGATTTTCATGCCGGGCGTGTCTGGTCGGAAGAAGACAGGACGACCCTGAATGCGGCCGCGTTCATCATGACCATGGCCTACGAGCGACGGCAGACGGAAATCGCCTTGCACATCGCCACGCGGAAGGCCCAGGAGGGCAGCCTCACGAAAGGCCGTTTCCTCGCAAACATGTCCCATGAACTGCGAACCCCCATGAATGCCATCCTCGGTTATATGGATCTGCTGGAAACAACCCAGGTTTCCGGTGAACAGCAGGAATACATCCGGGAGGCGAAGATCGCATCCGGGATGCTGCTGTTTCTGATCAACGACGTCCTTGACTATTCGAAGATCGAGGCCGGGCATCTCTCCCTGGAGCGGGTTTCCTTTGATCTGAGAAATTGCGTCGAGCATGCCGTCGTGATGCAGCTGCCGAAAGTGCAGGAAAAGGGCGTGGAGATCGGCATCCTGGTCGACCCCTCCCTGCCGGGAACTGTCATGGGCGACCCGGCCCGGCTGGAGCAAATCCTGACGAACCTCATCAGCAACGCCATCAAATTCACTGCACGGGGGAATGTTCTGGTTGAAGTACTGCTGGAACCGGATGACCCCGCACCGGGTCCGGTTTACGCCGAAAATCCATCCGGCAGCGCCTCCATCGCGGCGGATCTCTTTCCCTATCTTGCTTTTGGAGAACTACCGGGGCAAATGCACATGCTGATCCGTTCGGAAGACAATCACGGGGCGAAACCATCCGACAGTGCCGAAGCCAGGCTTGTCATCCGCGTCTCCGACTCCGGCATCGGGATGTCCGGCGCAACCGTCCAGCAGCTGTACCAGCCTTTCACCCAGGCGGACAGCTCCACGACCCGTCAATTCGGCGGAACCGGGCTTGGCCTCGCCATCACGCACCGCCTGGTGGAGATGATGCACGGGCGGATTTCCGTGGAAAGCCGCGAGGGAGAAGGATCCTCCTTTTCCTGCCACATCGCGTTCCCTTTGCCCGCGGACGAAGCGGAGGGCGGGATTGCCATTCCTCCGATTCATGCGCCGCAAGGTCACGGCCGTGTGCTTGTGATCGAGGACAGCCGCATGCAGAGCCGAATCCTTTGCCACTACCTCGCTTCGGCGGGATATGCCTGCACGATGGCCGGTTCCGCAGCCGAAGCCATTTCCTGCCTGACGGATGGCGATCGCTACGACATAATCCTGCTCAGTACCGCGATGTCCGAATACCCTGTTCCCGCCGTCATCGAACTGCTGCAGAACCTGCCGGCTGGAGCCGATCTGCCGATTCTGCTGCTCAGTACGTTTGCAAGAAGGGAGCCTTCCGTCGTCCGCCAGGGCGATCGCGTACAGGGCACCCTCACACGCCCCTACCGCTATCGGGACCTGCTCCTTCAAATGCATTCGGTTCTAGAGAGGGCTTACCCGGACGCCCCCGTCATTTCCGGGAACCCGCCGGTGCATCATCAGGACGGACACACGCAATTGCACATGCCGGGCCATGCCGGGCCGGGTGTGCGAACGGCCGGAACGGGAAATGCCCGCTTCTCCGATCGTTTCGGGGATCCGGAACGGCCGGAAACAACCGGCACCGCGCATGACGATTCCCTTCCGTCCGTTTTGCTGGTGGAGGACAATCAGACGAACAGGTCGGTCTTTGTCAATATGCTCCGTGTTTACGGACTTCCCTGCGAAACGGCGAACGATGGGATGGAAGC
>JANYKF010000215.1 GCA_025361665.1 Clostridiaceae bacterium | reverse complement strand
GCTTCCATGACGCCGCCCGTTGCGCCGAAGATGACGCCTGCGCCGGTGCCGATGCCCATCGGATCGTCGTAGGAGGCATTTTCGAGATTCACAAAGTCAAGGCCGGCTTCCTTGATCATGTCGGCCAATTCACGGCTGGTGAGTACTACGTCGATATCGGTCAGACCGTCCACGGACAGTTCGGGCCGCTTGGCTTCGAACTTCTTGGCTGTACAAGGCATCACGGAGACGACGAAGATGTTCTTCGGATCGATGCCGTTCTTCACGGCGTAATAACTTTTGAGCACGGCACCGAACATGTTCTGAGGGGATTTACAGGTGGAAAGGTTCTCAAGGAACTCGGGATAATTGTGTTCGCAGAACTTGATCCAGCCAGGGCTGCAGGATGTGATGAGGGGCAGCTTTCCGCCGTTTTTGATGCGGTCCACCAATTCCGTGCCCTCTTCCATGATCGTGAGGTCGGCCGTGGTATCCGTATCGAAAACCTTGGCGAATCCAAGCGCCTTCAGGGCGGCGACCATCTTGCCGGTGACCCGGCTGCCGATGGGCAGTCCGAATTCCTCTCCGATGGCCACGCGCACAGCCGGCGCCGTCTGGACAACCACATGAAGGTCCGGCCGGTTGAGGGCGGCCCAGACCAGCTCGGAGTCGTCCCGCTCGCGCAGCGCGCCCACGGGACAGACGTTGATGCATTGGCCGCAGTTGACACAAGGTGTTTCACTGAGCGGCATGTTGAAGGGCGATGTGACGATCGTCTTGAAGCCGCGCTCGTTCGTTTCGATGGCCGAAACGGTTTGAATGTTTTTGCATACGCTGACACAACGGCGGCAAAGCACACACTTCTTCGGATCGCGGACGATGGAGAGCGAGGAATGGTCGATCGGAAAATCCTGCATTTCGCCTTCATAGCGGATTTCCTTGATGTTGTGGTCGTTGGCGAGTTTCTGCAGCTCGCAGTTGTCGCTGCGCACACAGGTAAAGCACTTGTGCTCATGGTTCGACAGGATCAGCTCAAGCGTAGTCCGGCGGCTGTCCCGAACTTTCGAACTGTTGGTGACAACCTTGAGACCTTCGGACACAGGAAAGACGCAAGCCGCCTGCAGGCTGCGCGCGCCGACGTCGACAACGCACATGCGGCAGGCGCCAATCTCATTGATGTCCCTCAAAAAGCAGAGTGTGGGGATGTTGACGCCGGTTTGACGCGCGGCGTCCAGCACGGTGGTGCCCTTCGCCACCGTGATCGGTTTGCCGTCTATGGTCAGTTTCACGAGATTCGTCATGACAGGTACGCTCCTTCCATGGATGCAGCAGGCATGCAGGTCTGTCTTGTTTCCCAATACGCCTGCCAGGATGTGTTTCTGAAAAATGGAAAAGTCCATCCACATGCCGCACTTGATAGCTACTTGAACGTGATGGCGGCAAATTTGCATGAATCCATGCAGACCCCGCACTTGATGCATTTTCCCTGATCAATCCGGTACGGCAGTTTGACAACCCCGCTGATGGCATCCACCGGACACCGTTTCGCGCAGATGCCGCAGCCCTTGCACTTGTCTTCGACAATCGAATAGGTCATCATGGCCTTGCAGACACCGGCCGGGCATTTCTTGTCCACCACATGCGCCAGATATTCATCGCGGAAGTACCGGAGCGTGGACAGGACCGGGTTAGGCGCCGTCTGGCCAAGGCCGCACAAGGCGGACTGTTTGATGCTGTTGGCAAGGGTTTCGAGCTTTTCAAGATCGGACAGTTCGCCCTTACCCTGGGTGATGCGCTCGAGGATCTCCAGCATGCGCTTCGTGCCGATGCGGCAGGGCGGACACTTGCCGCAGGACTCGTCTACCGTGAATTCCAGAAAGAAGCGCGCGATATCGACCATGCAGTTGTCCTCATCCATGACGATCATCCCGCCGGACCCCATCATCGAGCCGAGTGCGATGAGGGTGTCATACTCAATCGGCACATCGATATGCGCCGCCGGGATGCACCCGCCGGAAGGACCGCCGGTCTGAACGGCCTTGAAAGCCTTGCCATTCGGGATACCGCCGCCGATGTCATAGATGACTTCTCTGAGCGGGGTGCCCATTGGGATTTCCACAAGGCCGGTGTTATTGATTTTGCCGCCGACGGCGAAAACCTTTGTGCCCTTGCTCTTTTCCGTGCCGATGGAAGCGAACCAGTCCGCACCCTTGTTGATGATGACCGGGACGTTCGCGAAGGTTTCCACATTGTTGAGGATGGTCGGTTTCTGCCATAGACCTTTCACAGCCGGAAAAGGCGGCCTTGGCCGGGGTTCGCCGCGATGCCCCTCGATGGAGGTCATCAGGGCCGTTTCCTCACCGCAGACAAACGCGCCGGCACCCAGGCGGATTTCCAGTTCGAAATCAAAACCGGTTTCGAAAATATTCTTTCCAAGCAGGCCGTATCCCCGTGCCTGGTCCATCGCGAGGCGCAGGCGCTGCACCGCGATGGGATACTCGGCGCGGACATACACATAACCTTGATTTGCACCGATGGCATATCCGGCAATGGCCATGGCCTCGATGATGGAGTGCGGGTCCCCTTCCAGAACGGAACGGTCCATGAACGCACCCGGATCGCCTTCGTCCGCATTGCAGCAGACATATTTTCGGTCCGCCTTCTGGACTGCGGCGAACTCCCATTTCATGCCGGTGGGAAAGCCTCCGCCCCCCCGGCCCCGCAAGCCGGATTTTTTCATCTCCGCGATCACGTCCTGAGGCTTCATTTTCGTGAGTACTTTCCCGAGTGCCGCGTACCCGTCACGGGCGATGTACTCGTCAATGACTTCCGGATTGATGACGCCGCAATTCCGAAGCGCGATGCGGAGCTGGCGGCTGAAAAATCCGACGTTCTCGAGGGAACGGGCCACGTCCTGCGCTTCCGTGTCTCCGAGCAGCAACCGCTTCACGATGCGCCCCTTGAGAAGGTGCTCTTCCACGATTTCCTTCACATCTTCCGGTTTCACATTGGCATAGGTGGCCCCTTCCGGATATATCACCACAATCGGCCCCTTTTCGCAAAGGCCGAAGCATCCGGTCTTCACGACCTTCGCTTCCTTTTCGATCCCTTTCGCGAGAAAGTGCTTTTCGAACTGCGCCATGATCTCGGTCGATTTCGATGCCGCGCATCCGGTTCCGCCGCATACGAGCACATGGGTCCTGCTTATCATAACTGTTCCTCCTGTTGGTTGTTCTGAAGCCTTCAATCCGTCCATCGCGGCGTTGCCACCCGGCGACCCCGGCGGTGACCCGGTGTTATCACCCGGCGGTCCCAGCGTTGAATCGGGGTTACAACTCAGTGAGCCTGGTGGTAAACCGATGTTTACCGCTCTGCGGCTCCGATGGTGAACGCGGTTACCGGTCGGCGGTTTACAATGTGCTCCGCAACAATGCGCCTGACCTTCCCGGCATCAAGGTTGATGTAGGTCGTCCTGTCCCCGTTCGGGTCGATGACGTCGCACATCGGTTCATACCGGCAAACGCCCACGCAGCCGGTTATGGAGACAGAGGCGGAGTGAAGGCCGCGCAGCTCCAGTTCCTGATTGAACGCAGCCATGATCGGCCGCGCACCAGCGGCAATCCCGCAAGTGGCCATGCCCACGATGATGCGGGTTTTGTTTTCCGTTTCCCGCAGGCTCATTTCCTGTTTCGCCCTGTCCCGTATTGCCTCAAGATCCTTCAGCGATTTCATCCAGAACACCTCCAATAACATTCGTCATGACTTCCCGGATCGTATCCTCCAGCCAGCAGGAGATTGCCGGACTGCCTAGGGGCACGTCTCCAAGGATTTCCTTCTTTCATCCGTGGTCAGGTCAAATTCACCCTTTTCACTGCCGAGGTGCAACACCCATCCGATTTCCGTCCAGGCCGTCATGAGCGCCGCCATCGTACCACCCACGTCCCCGACCGGGAGCCGGTCGACATGATCGATGCGGAACAGGGACTTCAGTGAGGATCCGCCACCAGCGTCACCCTTATATGGACAGCGCAGGCTTCGGTGACATTCTGCGCGATATCCTTCAAATGGATGGAAAGGTCCTTCAAGCAACTCCTGCTTCCATTTTCCTGTATTTTTCGAGGATGGCGGGCACATCATCGGCTACAAGCCGGCCATACACGTCGTCGTTAATCATGATGACGGGGGCAAGGCCGCATGCGCCGATGCAGCGGCAAGCGTCCAGGGAAAAAGACATGTCCGGCGTGCATTCGCCGTTTTTGATTTTGAGGATGGATGAAACCTTGTCGAATATGGCGCCCGCTCCCTTGACATAGCATGCGGTGCCAAGGCAGACGCTGACTTTGTATTTGCCTTAGGGACTGAGGGTGAACTGCGTGTAGAAGGTGACAACCCCATAAACGTCGGCCAATGCAATGCCAAGACCTTCCGCGATTTGCTTCTGCACATGCATCGGCAGGTACCCGTAAAGCTCCTGGGCCTCATGGAGAACGGGGATGAGCGCCCCCTGGCTGTCCTTGTGCTTCCCGATGATCCTGTCGAGTTCCTGTGACATTCTGTCGGCACCGCCGCAACTGCTACTCATAGGTCATTTCCTCCGCAATTAGCTGACTTGTTCATGACATTAGCTCGAATTATTGTGAATGTATTCACAATAGCGCACCACCATTATATCAAACAAATGGGATCAAGTTCAATCATTTTATGATATATTTTCTACAATAAAACCTGCAAAGCTATTCAAATTCATGATTTTTACCAAAATATTCGACTCAATTTACGCACATTGTATACAAGAGTACGGAAAGGCGGAGCACTTCCAGTCTTCCTTCAGACGCATTCCCGCCAAGCGAAAGGCCGCCTCTTGCGAGACAGCCTTTCCTTGACGCAATATCAGGTTTCAGCTGATTTCATGGGGCCGGTGCTGATTTCATGGTGTCGGTGCTGATGTCGGTGTCGGTGTCATGGTGTCGGTGTCATGGCGCCGGTGTCGGTGTCATGGAGCCGGTGTCGGTGTCGGTGCCGGTGTCATGGAGCCGGTGTCGGTGCCGGTGTCGGTGTGGCTGCCGCCGCTTTCGCCTCATCCAGGGCTATCTTGTCCAGCATTTCCAGGTAACCCGCCCTGATGCCCATGCTGTTTTCATCCATCTGGGTTCTGGAAATGATGAAACCGGAATACACGCCATTGCGCATGCCGTAGTATCCGTATCCATCCGGCGTCGGGATGAGTTCCACTTTCATGTATTTGTCCGCCCGATTCCGCATGACATACTCGATCGTCAGCACGGATGTCTCCGGTTTGTATACCGGTTTCACCTCGAAATCCACGCGATCCGCACGGACGCCGATGGCTCCCTGGAAATACCGCTTGATGCCGGAGATGCTGTCAGTGCCCGTCAACTTCTTTCCGTTCAAGATGTAGACTTCCGGCACTTTGTTGTCCGGATTCTGTTTGGGTGTCAGGACATCGAATTCCATGACATCCGTCCGGCCATCCACGGTGACTGTCATGCGGGTCGTGTCATAAATGGTCGGGATGTAAAGGAACTTGTCGATGATCTCCACGAATGGTTTGTCCAGGAAGGTGAAACCGGCCGGGTCCTGGGTGAAAACCGTGTCCGCATTGTCTATCCTGCAGTACAGATACCCGTTTGCGGGGTCTTTTCCACCGATTTGAAGCAGGTGGATCTTGCCGGCCACGGTGTAGGTGAACTCATATTTGGGCATGTCGAGGCCGTATTTGGCCAGACCAGCCGCATCCGCCTTCAGATGCTTGGACGCTTTCACGCCTGCGAGGGCGGTCTGCATGGCGCCGAAGACACCGATATCACCCTGAACCTTGACCGGTTCGGAAAGATGCCAATAGGTATCCTCCCCGATTTTCGCGTCGAACAGCAGTTTCCCATCCCGCATGGACCGGATGGCCGTGATGTCCGAGGGCAGTGTGTCTGCCCGATGATAGAGATTGGTATTCTGCAGCGCCAGACGATCCACTTTCATCGGCTGCACGGTATAGCTGCCGGCCGTGTAGATGGCCTGATTGCCCGGCGCCATCACGTAATAGCCGTTGCCGTCCGGTGTGATGCCGCCAACCACAACGGTTGCGGTTTTTCCATCCGTCGTGGAGAATGTGACCTTCCAGATCGTGTTGAAGCCGAAATTCGCGAGGTCTTCTGCTGTTGCATTTTCCACGACGCGGCGCAAGGTTTTCAGGTTTCCGCCGCCAAAGGCCACTGCGTCCGCCGTTGCCGTGTCGACGTCCATGTCCTTGCTCTCCCAGAGCGAGATGGCGGCCATTGTCGACGAGACGGTGCCATCCTGGTTCTGGGTTCTCTGCTCAACGATGGCTTCGCTTTTCTGCATCGTCACGGTGCCTTCGGGTGTTTCCATGACGATTTTGCTGATGTCGGACTGGCTGAAAGGCACCATTTCGATCTCATTGATCGTGTCTGCCGGGGAAGGTGACGCCTGCGCCGCATCCGGAGCGGGAGACCGGCTAAGGAAAAACCAGGCTGCGAAGAGCACGGCGACCACTGCCAGCAAGGCGATGATCCGTCCCTTGTTTCTCATAGGTGTCTCCTCCTCATCCAGACAAAGACGCCTGTTCCGATGATGATCAGGGGCAGGATGGCAACCAGCAGCAGGAACACGATGAAGGTGCTCTGCGCGGTCATGGTGAGGACGGGGACCGCATCGTTCTTGGCCGGGATGATGATCTGGTCGGTTTTGTCCTGCATCCAGTTGATCATGGTGAGGATGTAGCGCTTGCCGTTGTCATTGGTCTGGCTCATGCCGTTGTTGCTGACAAAGGCGGCATTGCCCAGGACCACCATCCGAGATTCCTTCGCGCCGCCCTTGGAGACTGTGGCGGCGCCCATCAGGAATGTGCCGGGAATCGGAGTCTGATATCCCGATGAAGCATCCAGGCGTGTCGCTTGATCCGATGTCTGGAAAATCGGGAAACTGGTGAGCCATTCCTTCGTATTGTTCAGTATTTCCACGGTGCGGGCGTTTGGCAG
>JANYKF010000160.1 GCA_025361665.1 Clostridiaceae bacterium | reverse complement strand
CCGGATGCGGTACCATGGTCCGTCCCGGCCGGCTGCAAGACGGAAGGTCCCGGCAAATCAACATGAAAGACGCCCAGGCTGTCCGTGACAATTCTCATTTCCCCAAGCTTCGTATCAAACCGCATGCTTTGGAACACCGGATTCTCCGTCATGAGGCCGGCATCGTTCCAAAGAGCGCGTCGATTGGGGTACACCGGCACCCGGCAATCCCCGAGGCGCCTTTCATCGACATGTCCGTCCGCGACCAACGCGACGCGGATGCCGGCTGCCGTCGCCGCATCGCAATCGTGCTCCGTGTCACCGATGTAGAGGATCTGATCGCGGGGGTATCCGCAGTGTTTCACCCATTCTTCCACCAAGTGGGTCTTGGTCCCTCCATGGTTGTCATCCCGGCCCGCCAGCACCACAAACTTCCCTGCCAGCCCGTATTGA
Source organism: Clostridiaceae bacterium (assembly GCA_025361665.1). Lineage (GTDB taxonomy): Bacteria > Bacillota > Clostridia > DSM-8532 > DSM-8532 > JAEWSN01. The sequence continues at coordinate 6,377 of JANYKF010000160.1, read as the reverse complement.
TCGACCTGACGGCGCAAGGTGGCCACTTCCGAAGCAGAGACGATGGCATGCGTCACGCCCAGCGCGGAAGAGGCCGCGAGCACCTCCGGCACATCGGCATGAATGACGCATGGCGCAGGGGAACCGAGACCTGGTTCTACTGGTGCCCCGCCATCAAACGGAGTTCCGACTTCAACCGGATCGACCCCCGAAACCGCATCCGCATAAGCCTCTCCGAACTCGTCGCACAACAGGTCGTAATCCTCCCTGTCAAGATCAAATCCAGCTTTCAGGTAATAGGACCGCACCGGGAACAGGACCCGGGTGCGATATCCTTCCAGTGTTTCCCCGGTCATGCCCCTGCGGCGCATGAGCTTATCGACGGCGGACGCACAGGCCCGCGCATCATCCAGCAGGGTGCCGTTCCAATCCCAGATTAGATGGCGGATGGCCGGAATGGGCCATTTCCGCCCATTGTGATTGGCATGCAGATACGACGAAGCCGCATTTGCAGCCTTGTGCGTGCTGCCTGAGGCGGTATGGGTATTCCGTTCCTGTTCGCCTCCGCCCATGTGCTCCAATCCCATATTTGTTTCCTCCGCTAAGACTTTGATGCCTGCGTCTGGTATAATGATCACATCGAGATGACAGGAGATTGCCTTGAAAACCTATCCTTCAATTTTGGTTTGCACGACGCTGCAAAGGGATTGCGAACACCTGATACATGCTGCGGCACACCGACTGTCAGAAAATGGAAACCTACAGGTGCTCCATGTTGCCGATCGTCCCTTCAATTTCTTTGAAAACATCCGGGAGGGAGAAGCACTGGAATATCTGTTCGCCACGGCAAAGTCGCATGGCGCGGAACTGACCATCATCAACGCCCAGCAGATCCCGGAGACCATTGCGCAGTTCGCGGAACACTACCATATCCGGTGCATCTTTCTCGGTGTTCCCCGCATGGACAGCAGCCACCGCTTTGAAGAACGCCTGCAGGAACTGCTGCATCACTCCGACATCTCCGTGGAAACAATTTCGTTGTAGACATCCCGTTTGCTCAGACCGCGATCCTTCGCGGCTTTCTTCATGGCCTCCATGCGGTCGCAGCCCGTTGCCAGATAAAGATCCACATGATCGCGCACCGGCATCTTCAGCCAGTCTTCCCGTTTGCTTTCCCTCAGTGCCTCCGCTTCCGCCCCGGCGAGCACGATGACATATTCCCCCCTGGGATCCCGTTCTTCATATAAGGAAACCAGGCTGGCCAAGGTATCGCGGACCACCTCTTCATGCATTTTCGTCAGTTCCCTTGCCAAAGCGCAGCGACGGTTCCCCAGTACTTCCAGCATGTCCGCTAGCACGGCGCGCAGGCGGTGCGGTGATTCGTACAACACGAGGGTCCTGGTTTCCGGTTTCAAGGTTTCCAGGTGCCGGATGCGATCCTTGCGGGCGGATGGCAGAAAACCTTCAAAGCAGAAGCGGCCGGTCGGCAGGCCCGACAGCACCACGGCCATGATGGCAGCCGCGGGACCCGGAGCCATCGTGACCGGGATACCGGCCGCAATGGTTTCCCGTATCAGGATTTCACCCGGATCAGAGATGCCCGGGGTTCCCGCGTCGCTTACAAGGACAAGCCGTTTCCCTTCCTTCATCTGACGGACCAGGGATTCGGTTTTTTCCCGTTCATTCATGTCGTGACAGCTGACCAGCGATTTCCGGATTTCGAAATGGTTCAGGAGCCGCATCGTCTGGCGCGTATCTTCGGCGGCAATCAGATCCGCCTCCCGGAGCGCGCGCAGGGCCCGCAGCGTAATGTCCTCGAGATTTCCGATGGGCGTCGCGACAACCAAGAGGCTGCCCGTTGAATCGCTTCCCGGAGTGAGCTGCATGGATTCTCCCTTCAAGGTTCCCGGAGTGAGCTGCATGGATTCTCCCTTCAAGGTTTCCGGAGTGAGCTGCATGGATTCTCCCTTCAAGGTTCCCGCGCTCGTGCCGCGTGGCAGAGGCTATAACGTGACCGAGGCATGCCGGGTCACATGGCAGCTGATGTTGACGGCCACCGGCAAGCCGGCGATATGCGTGGGATAGCTCTCCACATGAACCCCGAGTGCCGTGGTCTTCCCGCCGAGGCCGGCCGGTCCGATTCCCAGGCGATTGATCTCTCGAAGGAGTCCGGTTTCCAATTCGCGGAGATGCGGCAGCGGATGATGCCTGTCCAGCGGACGCAGCAAAGCGTGTTTGGCCATCAGGGCGGCTTTTTCCATGGTTCCGCCGAGACCGACGCCAATGACAATGGGCGGGCAAGGATTCGCCCCGGCCTTGTCCACCGTGTCCAGCACGAATCGGCGGACCCCCTCGACGCCGTCGGAAGGCTTCAGCATGGCCAGCGCGCTCATGTTCTCGCTCCCGAATCCTTTAGGAGACAGTTCGATTAACAGTCCATCCCCGGCGACAAGCGACAGGTGGATGACGGCCGGCGTATTGTCTCCGGTATTCCGTCTCAGGAGCGGATCGTCCACTACGGACTTTCTAAGAAAACCCTCCGCATATCCCCGCCGGACACCTTCATCGATGGCATCCGTCAAAAGGCCTCCGCTGATATGGACCTCCTGCCCCAGCGTGACGAAGACCACCACCATTCCGGTATCCTGGCAGATCGCAACCCGCTCTTCCCGTGCAATGCAGGCATTCTCCAAAAGACAGCCGAGTACGGAGCGCCCGGTTTCGGTGATCTCCGACTCGCCGGCCGAGCGCAAAGCCTCCTCCACATCAGGGTTGAGATTGCAGTTGGCCTCTATGCAGCAGGCGGCCACCGCCTCCACGATCTTGTCCCAGGCCACTTCCCTCATCGTGTTTCCTTTCTTTCTCAGTGCAGGACCCGTTCACATCAGAATGATTTTCATGCGGTAAATCGCCTCGGCGACTTTCATCAACATGAATCACGATTCGCCTGCCACAAAGGACCCTCTGCCCATGTCGTGCAGAGCCGTTCTTGCCGCATCCTGTTCGGCTTCCTTTTTCGACCGGCCAGTCCCGGAGCCAAGCGTGCTTCCTTCGCACGAAACTTCGACTCGGAAAGTCCTTGCGTGATCGGGCCCGCTGCTTGCGACCACCTTATAGGCAATCCGCACGGTCCCGCGCTGCTGGAGCTGCTCCTGGAGCCGCGTCTTGTAATCGGCATCGGCATTTCCAGAAAGCGCGTTCCGGTATTGCTCCCCCATCAGCAGGCGCACGACCTGATCCGCCGCCTCCATACCGCCGTCGAGGTAGATGCCGCCGAATACGGCTTCCAATGCATCCGCAAGAATGGAGGGCCGGCTCCGTCCACCATTCTGGTCCTCCCCGCGACCCATCAGGAGGTAGGCGCCAAGCCCGATCGACTCGGCTGCGCGGGCCAGGGATGCCTCGCAGACAACCAGCGCGCGCAGACGGCTCATTTCCCCTTCCGGGCAGACGGGATGCTCCCGGTACAGGCGGACACTGAAAAGGAAGTCCAGCAAGGCGTCTCCCATGAATTCGAGCCGCTCATTGCTGGCCAGGCGCAGCTGCGGGTTTTCATTGGCATAGGAACTGTGCACCAGTGCCTGAAACGCATGCTCCCTGTCCAGATAACGATAGCGGATATCCTGCTCAAACCGGTCGAGTTCCCGGCGCAACGCATCCGGCGATTTCATGGCATTCCTCCTGAACAAGGCCCGGATGGACCTCCGGTAACCCAAACAAACAAAGAGCGGGGCTCCTGCCCCGCTCCATTATACCGCCTGAACCCGGTTTATTCAAAACTTCTTCAGCACGATGGCGCCATTATGGCCACCAAATCCCAGGGAATTCGAAAGTGCGTATTCCAACGTTTTCTCCCTGCCGACATTCGGCACGAAATCGATGTCGCAGCCTTCATCCGGATCCTGCAGGTTGATGGTGGGTGGAAGGAAGGAATCGCGGACGGCCATCACCGTGATGATGGCTTCTATGCCGCCGGCCGCACCGAGCAGATGCCCGGTCATGGATTTCGTCGCGCTCATGGGTACTTGCATCACATGGTCTCCGAATACCTTTTTCGCCACCATGACTTCAATGGGATCGCCAATCGGGGTGGAAGTGCCATGCGCGTTCATGTACCCGATTTGTTCCGGTTCGATGCCGGCGTCGGCGATGGCCATCCGAATGCACCGGATTCCAGCCTCGCCTTCCGGATGCGGTGCCGTCATGTGGAAGGCGTCGCATGTGCAGCCGTAACCGACGAGTTCGCAAAGAATGTCAGCCCCGCGCTTCACGGCATGATCATATTCCTCGAGCATCAGGATGCCGGCGCCTTCTCCCATGACAAAGCCGTCCCGGCCCTTGTCGAACGGGCGGCAGGCGGAACCCGGGTCCTCGTTGGTGGTCATGGCGCGGCTCGCGCAAAAACCGGCAAAGCCAAGGGCTGAAATGGCCGCTTCGGTGCCGCCGCTGAGGATGACATCCGCGTAGCCGCCCTGGATCATCCGAAACGCGTCTCCGATGGCATGATTGGCAGAAGCGCAGGCGGTGACGACGCAGATGTTGTACCCCTTGATGCCGAAGCGGATGGCGACCTGTCCGGAGGCCATGTTCGCGATCATCATCGGGGCGAAAAACGGGCTGACCCGTTTGACACCCTTTTCAAGAAGGGTACGGCTGTTCTCCTCGATCGTGTCGATTCCTCCGATGCCGGAACCGATGACAACCCCGGCCCGATACGGGTCCATGGCTGAAAAGTCGATGCCGGATTGCGTGACAGCCTGGGAGGCAGCCACAATCGCATATTGGACGAAACGGTCCATCCGCCTGGATTCCTTCTTGTCGATGTATGCAGATGAGTCGAAATCCTTAATCTCCGCGGCGACCTTTGTCGGGAATTCCGTGATGTCGAATCGTGTGACGGTGCTGACACCGCTTTTTCCCGCCTTGATGGCATTCCAGAACGTATCCACATCGCACCCGAGTGAATGGACGACGCCCATGCCGGTAATGACTACGCGCTTCTTCATGTGGGAAAAACCTCCTTGGCTGTTGATTGGTATTCTTTATCTCAAGCACCCCGGAAGAAAAAAAGTCCCAAAACAAAGTGCTTTGGAACTTTTTCCGGAACAGGGTGCCGTGGCTCACGCATGCGCCTTGATATACTCAACGGCGTCACCAACGGACTGAATCTTTTCTGCATCCTTGTCGGGGATCTCGAGTTCGAAAGCCTCTTCCAATGCCATGATCAATTCAACGATATCGAGGGAGTCCGCTCCGAGATCATCGATGAACGAAGCCTCCATGACGACGTCTTTCTCGTCCACACCAAGCTGCTCTACGATAATTTCCTTTACCTTGTCAAAATTCAAATCATTCACCCCCTTCCGCATTTGATGCTGCCACGCCGCGGTTGCGGCCAAAGCATTCACTTGCCCATGGTATTACATATGCAGGCCACCGTCAAGCTGAACAACCTGGCCCGTGATGTAGGCGGCCTGTCCGGATGCGAGAAACACCGTCAGATCCGCCACTTCGGAAGGTGTCCCATACCTTCCCGCCGGGATGCTCTTCAGGTAGGTCTCCTTGACAGCCTCCGGCAGATCTCCGGTCATCTGTGTCTCGATGAACCCCGGTGCGATGGCATTGCAGGTGATGCCACGCGAGGCGAGTTCCCTGGCGATGGATTTCGTGAACCCGATGATGCCGGCCTTGGAAGCCGCGTAATTCGCCTGGCCCGCATTGCCCATGATGCCCACGACGGATGTGATGTTGACGATGCTCCCCGTCCGTTTCTTCATCATGACCTTTGCGGCGGCTTTCGTCAGCAGGAATGTCCCTTTCAGGTTCGTGTCCAGCACGGCATCCCAATCGGCCTCTTCCATGCGGATGAGCAGCCTGTCCCGCGTGATGCCCGCGTTGTTGACCAGCACGTCCACGGTGCCGTAGGCCTCGACGGCTGCATTCACAAGCCGCTGGGCGTCATCCGGCTTTGTCATGTCCGCCTGAACGGATGTGACGATGTATCCCGCTCCCCGGAGGGTTTCCCCAAGCGTGTGAACCTGATCCGTGGTGCCGCTGATGACCACATTCGCACCCAGTTCACAGAACCGTTCCGCGATGGCCCTGCCGATTCCGCGCGTGGATCCGGACACAACGACGGTCTTTCCCTTCATGTCCATCATGGTCGTCCCTTCAACGCGGCGATGGTCTCGTCGATGGAAGCCTGATTGTCCGCGTTGTATACTGCAACATTCCTGTCGCCGTGGTGATGCAGGTCATTTGATTATCGATATATCGAATTTTTTGATTAGCAGGATTATTAAAATTATAGAATACCCTATCATATTGACTGATATTATTTCGCTCCACATTTATTTCACCGATAGCATCCGCAATCAAAAAGCTATGTCCATTGCGGC
>JANYKF010000145.1 GCA_025361665.1 Clostridiaceae bacterium | reverse complement strand
GACACGGCCCTTTCAAGGCTGTAACGGGGGTTCAATTCCCCCTGGGGTCACCATTTGAGGGACTGTCTCGAAAGAGACAGTTCTTTCTGTTGTCATGCCGCCCAAAGGACCGCAACGGCATGGGACTGCCTCATCAATCATTGATTTGAAAATGGGGCAGTCCATTCTCTTCAGATGCCGATTTTTTTCACCCTTGCATAATGGAACAAATACTCCTGGGCAAGGCCCGCCATGACACCCCAGCGTTCGCGTGCAAATCCCTGGAGTGATTCCGTCGTGCTGCCGGAACCGGGATACAGCGCATTCATGACGCGGAGCACCCACCTGTCCACGGGAAAAGCGGAACGATGGATTCCGGAAAAGAGCAGCGCGCAGTCCGCTACTTTCACGCCGACGCCGTGCAGGGTGAGGAGGCTGTCGCGCGCTTCCCGATATGGCAGTGCGGACAAGCGGGACAAATCCACTTCGCCTTCCGCCACCTGGCGGGATGTTTTCAACAAATAGGCATTGCGGTACCCGGCTCTGCAAACATCCATCTCACAGGCATCAAGGCTTGCCAGGACGTTCGGGGATGGGAAAGCGTAAACAGTCGATCCCTCAAACGGAATGGGTTCTCCAAAACACCGGCACAAGGCATCGACAATGGTGCGGATGCGGGGGATGCCGTTGTTCTGGGAAATGAGGAATGTGGCCAGGGTTTCCCAGGGGTCCTGCCGCAGCAGGCGCAAGCCGGCCCCGAAAGCAACCGCTTCGGCCATGACGGCATCGGATGCGGACAAATTCTCTTTCCACTTCGGATAATCCGCCTCCAGATCGAGATAGGGAATCCAAAACGTTCGGACTTCCTCCGGTGTCGCTCCTGATATTGTGAGACGGCGGCCATCCCATTGGAGCCGCATGGCGCGGGAGCCGGCAACGCCAAGCCAATCTCCGGATTCCGTGCGATTCCAGCGGAAACACTGCCCGCAGAGGAATGTGTGCGTCGGGTCAAAGCTGTTGACGGGACCTATCCGGGTTATTCCGTCCGCCATGTCCACGAAAGGGACTGTTTTGCCTGTCATTTCCATGATGTGGATCCTCCACCCTTCCCATGATGTGAAACACCCGGTTCCCGCCATCAGCAGATCCGCGGCAGGCCTTCGCCGGAAAGACTGTCAACGGGTCGCTCCCCGCCCAGCCGGGTGTGAAGGACGACACGAGTCCGGTTGACATTTTGCGGGTCCGGCGCCAGGAGTGTCCCGACACGAACCGCATGCCGGCCCGATTCCGTGGCATGCAGGGCGCGAAGCGCCTGCGCTGATTGGTTGTCAGGGACAAACAGCAGGAGCTTCCCCTCGTTCCCCATGTAGAGCGGGTCAAGACCAAGAATCCTGCAAAAAGCATCCACTTCCGATGAAACAGGGATCGAAACTTCTTCCAGGCGGCAGCGAACCCTGGAGGACAGGCACAATTCGTTCAATACGGTCGCCAGTCCGCCGCGCGTGATGTCCCGCATGGCATGCACGGTGATTCTTCTGCTCCGGAGTGCGTCCACAAGCGGCAGGAGAACAGCGCAGTCGCTTCGGATCCCGTTCCGGATGCCAAGCCGGTGACTGAGGATGCAGGCGTGGTGGTCACCCAGCTGACCGGAAACAATCACGGCATCGCCGGGCCTGCCGCCATCCGCCCGGATGGGCCTGCGCCGCCCCAGCATTCCGATGCCGGTGGTGTTCAGGAAGAGACCGCCATTGCCTTCAATGACTTTCGTATCCGCGGCAGCAATGATGACTCCTGCTTCCACGCAGGCCGCGTTCATGGAACAGACGATTTCATCCAGGATATCAAACGGTAAACCCTCTTCCAATATGAATCCCGCAGAAAGCCAGCGCGGGGTGGCCCCCATGCACAGCAGGTCGTTGACCGTGCCACAGACAGCGAGTTTCCCGATGTCACCCCCCGGAAAGCGGATGGGATCGACCACGAAGGAATCAGTGGAAAAGACGCAGGAGCCGCCAACTTTCAGGACGGCGGCATCCTCCATTCTATCCAGGACCGGATTGGAGAGGTGGCGGGCAAAGATGGCGGAAATCAGTCCGGCTGTCTGCGTGCCGCCGCTGCCATGGACCATCATGACCTGCTTCATGTGAAATCCTCCAAGGTTCAAATCTCTCCTCGAAACCTGTACCAGATCCCACAGGAACCTTCATCGGAAACCATGCAGGGTCCCTGTGCTTCCTGCGGGGTACAGACTGTGCCGAACATCGGGCAGCTCGCCGGGTGGATGCGGCCGAGGATGACATCGGTGCAACGGCAGGCTGGATTGGCCGGCGGGTCTGAGTCCAGGCCGCGGCTTCCGGCATCAAATGCCGTAAAGGATTCCCTCAGGAAAAGACCGGATTCGGGGATGATGCCAATGCCGCGCCAAACCGACGGCCCCGGTTCGAACACATTTTCCAGCAAAGCCTGCGCTTTTCGGTTCCCTTCCTGATGCACTGCACCCGGATACAGGTTGCATACGTCGTGGCGCCCTTCCCGGACTGCATGGGCCAACTGCCGGATTGCCAGCAGGATGTGATCGGGACTGAAACCGGCAACGGTGAAAGGGCGATTGTACCGCTGAGCCAATGAACGGTAGGCATCGCTGCCGATGATGGCGCTGACATGTCCGGGCGCAAGGAAGGCGTCGACAGGGTCTCCGCTGTCCAGAATCAGTTCCAGCGCCGGAAGGATGGTTCGCAGGGCGGTCAGGATTTTCAAGTTCCGCAGCCCGCTTTCCTGTGCTTTCTTCACCAGCATCGCATAAACGGGTGCCGTGGTCTCGAATCCGACTGCGGCGAAGACGTGGAGATGTCCGGGATCCTTTTCAGCAATTTCCAGAAGGTCGAGTGGGGAATACAGGAATCGGACATGCGCACCTTCCGCCTTTGCATCGGCGAGGCTCCTGACGGAGCCCTTCACCTTCAGCATGTCGCCAAACGAGTATAGCCTGCAATCCTCCCGCATTGCCAATTCCACAGCCTTGTCAATGTAAGCGGCGGGCGTGATGCAAACGGGGCAGCCGGGTCCGGACAGGAGCGTGATGCTTTTCGGCAGCAGGCTGCGAATGCCCCCCTGCAGGATGGCCGCGGTATGGGTGCCGCACACTTCCATGATGCGGATATCGGGTCCGTCCCAATGCCGAAAGTCTTCAATGATTTCCCGCATGGTCATCGGACGCGTCCTTCCCGTTCCGGTGCCAGCACCTCATCCAGTTCGGCTAGCAGGACCAGAAGCTCCTCCGCCTGTTCCCGCCGCATGACTTCGATGGCACACCCGGCATGAACCAGGACATGGTCGCCAATCTTCGCGTCAACCAGTCCGAGACTCACGCGCATCCGGTTCCCGAAAAAATCAACCGTTGCGACATCCCCATCCACGGACAGGATTTCACCCGGTACTGCCACACACATGCGCTATCCTTTCCTGCAGGCCACATAAGCCTGTCCGAGAGCCAGCCCGCCATCATTCGGAGGGACCTGGCGATGAAGAAATATCCGGAATCCTTCCGCCTCCAGCAAGGGCAACAGGAGATTGAGCAGGAGCCGGTTCAGGAAAACCCCGCCGCTCAGGGCGACATCACGGGTCTGATGGACTGAAGAGAGTTCCTTCAGCATCTCCATTGTGGCATAGGCCACGGCATAGTGGAAGGCCCATGAAAGCAGTTCCGGATTTGTGCCGCGATGCAATCCGTCCAACAGGCCGGAAAACACAGGGGCAGGGTCGAGAATCGGCATGCCTTCCTGAGTCTTATCCAGGCCAAAGGAAAGGAGGGGAAAACCGCTTGCTGCAAATTGGCCATTGCTTGCCATTTCTGCTTGCTCCGCACGAGCAGCCATATCGGGTCGCTCCGCACGAGCAGCCATATCGGGCCGCTCCGCACGATCAGCCATATCGGGCCGCTCCGCATGAGCAGCGGCCATTTCCAGCAGGATTGCGCACTCCCCTTCGTAGCGCGATGCCTGGGCGAGGCCGAGAAGGGCAGATACCGCGTCAAACAGGCGCCCCATGCTGCTCGAGGTGATCACATTCACCCTGCTGCACAGAGCGGCTGCAACGAGGGAATCCCGAGCGGGCTGGACTTTGTCCAAAGGCATGTCGAGTCCGGCTGCACGGAGGTGGCACAGCAGGGATTTCCATCCTTCTTCCACCGAAGCGTCGCCTCCCAGCATGCGGATCGGCTTCAAGGCGGCGATTCTCCTGGATTGACCGCCTGTGCAGAGGAGGAATTCACCGCCCCAGATCGTTCCGTCGGAACCATATCCCGTGCCGTCAAACGCGATCCCGAGGACGGGGCCCTCCAGATTGTGCTCCGCCATGACGGAAGCGATGTGGGCATGATGATGCTGCACGGTCACGATGCGGTCTTTCGGAAAATCCGCCAGCATCGGCAGCGTCCACGTGCGGTATCGGGGATGCGCATCCCCGGCGATCCGGTCCGGCTTTCCCCCCAGCAGTTCCATGGCATGGGTGGTGGAACGGGTCCAGGCCAGCCATGCCGCTTCATCATCCAAATCCCCCAGGTACTCGCCCAAGTGGGCATGGCCGTCTTTCACAAGACACCAGCCTGCTTTCGTCTGGCCGCCGAGGGCCAGCACGATCTGATCCGTTGAACCGGCCATCGGAAGGGTCAACGGCGCATACCCACGGGCCCGGCGAATCAGCTGGGGCTGCCCGTTCACGATCCAGGCCACGGAATCGTCCTGGGGTGCAACGATGCGGCGCCTGTTTGATAAAACGGCATCCAGCCCCATGTTGAGCCAATCCCGCATGAGATTGTCATCCGAGAGGATGGGGTGCCCGGACAAATTGGCACTTGTTGCCACCAGCGGGCCTGTTTCCTGCAAAATCAGATGATGCAGAGGGGTGTAAGGAAGAAATGCGCCAATATACCGGCTGCCGGAGCAGACCAGGGAAGAAAATGCTCTCGGGGAGGCATGCGGGGGTTGTTCCTGCAGCGGTTCCAACAGCACGATGGGGTGGGCCGGGGCCGCAAGCAGATCCGATTCGGCCTCCGAAACGAGGCAGTGGGAACGGATGGAATCCAGGGACGGGAACATCACGGCAAACGGCTTCGCATCCCGCTGCTTCAAAACGCGCAGCCGGGCCGTGGCATCATCCGAAAACGGGTCGCAGAGGAGATGATAGCCGCCAATGCCTTTTAGCGCCACAATACCGCCTGCGCGAAGCAAGCGCACGGTTTCCGCAAGAATTGCGTCTGAGGCATGAAGGCTGGTTTCTTCGTCATCCCCTTCATCGGATGCGGTGGCGATATGTCCGGCCGCCCCGTGCAGCGCCAGCCGGGGCCCGCAGGCATGGCAGGATACCGTTTGCGCATGATGGCGCCGGTCTGCCGTGTCGAGGTATTCCGCCATGCAGGAGGGGCACATCGGGAAATCGGCCATGGATGTGTTGTGACGGTCATAGGGGAGGGATTCGAGAATGCTGTAGCGCGGGCCGCATTCCGTGCAGCTGATGAAAGGGTGCCGATACCTCCGGCTCCCTGGATCGTTCATTTCGCGAAGGCATTGGCTGCATACGCAAAGGTCGGCAGGTGGCATGGACAAGCCTGAGGCTGAATCCAGGCTCCGGATAATCCGGAACCCGCCCTCCACGGAAAAATTCGGCAGGGTCAGCTGGTTGGAATCCGTGGGAGGGGGCCCAACGGATTCCCGGATCCATGACTGCCCTTGATCCTGAGCCCGGCAAGGCTCCTGTTCCCATCCCGGACCCGTTACGGCAAAATGCCTGATGTCACTCTGCGGGGGGCCGATTCGCGCTTCCCGCAGGAAACCATCCACATTGTCCCGAAGGCCGGAAATCAGGATTTCCACGCGACCTCCGGTATTCCGGACCCAACCACGCAAAGAATGGCTGGCGGCAACGCGCGCAATAAAAGGGCGGAAGCCCACCCCCTGGACTACCCCTTCCACCGTGACGAAACGGACGATTCCGGTTTCGGAAGCAGCACCGGATTCAGGAATTCCGCCGGATTTGGAAACATCGCAGGATTCGAAAACCTCACCGGCTTCCGCTTCACCCGGGTTGCAGCCCGGGTGCTCGGAAGCGTCGTCGTCGCCGGAAACCCTGTTCAAATCATGTTTGAGATGCCTTTTCGTGATGCATTTTCCCTTTCCGCCATTGATTCAATCCATGCGGCCGCGTCCTCAAACCCTTCTCCCGTGCGGCCCGAAACCTTGAATACCGGCGCCTGGCGGTTCAAGGCGCGAAGTCCCGCCATGAAGAAAGATTCGTCGAAGTCCAGATATGGAATCAAATCGGTTTTGTTGAGCAGGACACAGTCTGCCTTTTCGTATGCCAGCGGGTACTTGTAGGGCTTGTCGCTGCCCTCTGTGACCGTTGCGATGAGCAGCTTGATGTCCTCGCCAATCGTGAATTCCGCCGGACAGACCAGGTTTCCGATGTTTTCAATGAAAAGGATGCTGCCGGCGGCTGGTGTCATTTCTGAAACAGCGTGCGCAATGAGGGGTGCATCCAGATGACAGGCCCCGCCCGTGTTGATTTGCAGGGTCTGCACGCCCAGTTTCCGGAGCGTCTGCGTGTCGAGGTCGGACTCGATATCCCCTTCGAT
>JANYKF010000134.1 GCA_025361665.1 Clostridiaceae bacterium | reverse complement strand
CGGAATCCGGCGCCATGCTGGAAATCATCAACAGGAACAATGGCTCGCCCATGACGATCCATACCCATACAAACCGCCTGGAAGCACTCCGGGGTGCGAAATATGTCGTGAATGCCATTCAAGTGGGCGGGTATGATCCCTGTACGATTACGGATTTCGAGATCCCGAAAAAATTCGGCCTTCGCCAGACCATCGCCGACACCCTCGGCATCGGAGGCATCTTCCGTGCCTTGCGTACGATCCCACCCATGCTGGATTTTGCCGCGGACATGGACAAGGTTTGCCCGGATGCCCTGTTCATCAACTACTCGAACCCCATGGCCATGCTCACTGGCGCCTTGCTGCGCGCAACAAACATCCGCACGGTCGGTTTGTGCCACAGCGTCCAATCCTGCGCCGAACACCTTCTGAAGCACCTGGGCATGCCGGGGGACAACGTGCAGTGGAACATCGCCGGCATCAACCACATGGCCTGGCTGCTTTCCATTTCGCGCAACGGGGAGGATCTATATCCGGAAATCAAGCGGCGTGCAGCCGCAAAGAATGCGGAAGGCAAGCACTGGGACATGGTCCGGTTCGACCTGATGAGCCATTTCGGCTATTACATCACCGAATCCAGCGAGCACAATGCGGAATATAATCCTTTCTACATCAAGGCAAAGTATCCCGAACTGATCGAACGGTTCAACATTCCGCTTGATGAATACCCGCGCCGCTGCATCCACCAGATTGCGGACTGGGCCACCCGCCGGGATACCTTCGTGAAGGATGCCAGCCTGAACCACGAACGCACGGAGGAATACGCCTCCTACATCATGGAGGCCATGGAGACGGATGTTCCCTACCGCATCGGTGGAAACGTATTGAACAAGGGCCTCATCGACAACCTGCCTACCGATGCCTGCGTTGAGGTTGCCTGCATGGTGGACCGCAACGGCGTGCAGCCGACGAAAGTCGGGCGCTTGCCGGTCCAATGCGCCGCCATGAACATGACGAGCATCAACGTGCAGCTGCTGACCATCGACGCCGCGCTGACCCGCAAGAAAGACTATATTTACCAGGCAGCGATGCTCGATCCGCACACTGCTGCCGAACTCTCCATCGACGACATCAAGGCGATGTGCGATGCCCTCATCGAGGCGCATGGCAGCTGGATGCCGCAATACAGTTGAAAGGAGTTCCCATGAAGTCCTTGAAAGTCGCCATCATCGGTGCCGGCAGCACGTATACGCCTGAACTGATAGACGGGTTTCTTCAGCGGACAGCCGGTCTGAGACTGGGTTCCCTTGCCTTCATGGATATCAATCCGGAGAAAACAGCCATTGTTGCCGGTCTCTGCCGCAGAATGCTGGCTGAAAAAGGCCTGGATGTCCCGTTGACGGTCACGGACAGTCTGGAATCCGCCGTCGAAGGCGCGGACTATGTTCTCGGCCAGGTCCGCGTGGGCATGCTGGAAGCCCGCATCCGCGACGAGAAGATTCCCCTGAAGTACAACCTGCTCGGGCAGGAAACCACCGGGGCAGGCGGATTCATGAAGGCCCTCCGCACCATCCCCGTGATGATGCAGGTGGCCCGCACCATGGAACGCCTCGCTCCGGACGCCTGGCTCATCAACTTTTCCAATCCTTCCGGCATCATGGCGGAAACCATCCTCAACCATACGGGGGTCAAGATGATGGGGCTATGCAACGGTCCCATCAACGTCCTCCGCGATGCCAGAAAGCGCCTGCCGGAAGGCACAAAGGACTTCGACTACGATTTTGTAGGGCTCAACCACCTCTGCTGGCTCACCGGCATCTATGCGGACGGCCGTGAAATCCTTCAGGAACAGCTTGCCAACGCCACCTCCTCTTCCTCCGCGAAATTCAAGAACATTCCCGATCTGTCCTATCCCCCGGAATTGATGGCCGTCATGAAAGGAATTCCCATCGGATACCTGAATTATTACTACTTCCGGGACGAAACCGTGAAGCACTGTCAGGAAGCCCAGAAAACACGTGGAGAGATCTGTGTGGAAATCGAGGCAGAACTGTTGGAACTTTACAGGGACCCTGCCCTGAAGGAGAAACCGGATGTGCTCAACAAGCGGGGCGGGGCCTTGTATTCCGAGGCGGCGGTCTCCCTGATCGACGCCATTGAAAATGACAGGAATGAAATTCACGTGGTGGATGTGAAAAACAAAGGCGCTTATCCGTTCATGGCGGATGACGACGTGGTCGAAGCCAAGTGCCTCGTCAACCGGAACGGCGCCA
>JANYKF010000097.1 GCA_025361665.1 Clostridiaceae bacterium | reverse complement strand
CACGGAGATGAATCCGGAAATCAACACGGAACTGAACACGGAGATGAACAAGGACATCAACACGGAAATGAACACGGAAATCAACACGGAAGTGAACACGGAGATGAACAAGGATATAAACGTGAACAGATACAGTCACATCCTGCCCATCGGGAAGCTCCCGAACGGGTTGTTGGCCGAGTTGATCCGCCCATTGGCCAATCCGAGGCGGGAACTGCTGACCGGACCCGCCATAGGGGAAGACTGCGCCATTCTGGACTTTGGAAGCGGATGGATCGCCGCCACGACGGACCCCATCACAGGTTCCGACAAGGAAATCGGCCGGCTGGGCATCCATGTTTCCCTGAACGATCTTGCTTCTGCCGGGGCGGAACCGGTGGCTGTGCTGGTCACACTGTTGTGCCCGCTTGGCAGCACGGAGGGCTCCGTTCACGACATCATGACCTCCATCCGCCAGGCGGCGGAGACCATGGGTGTGGCGCTGGCGGGTGGTCATACGGAAATCACGGATGCCGTGAACCGTACAGTCATCAATGTGACGGCATTGGGCCGAACTTCGGTAGACGGCGCTATCACAACCAATGGAGCAAAACCCGGTGATGCCCTGGTCATGACGAAAGCTGCCGGTTTGGAAGGAACGGCCATCCTGGCCCATGAAAAGGAAACAGAGCTGATTACCGTGTTTGGCGCGGTTTGCGTGACCCGGGCCAAGGGTTTCATGGATGAAATCAGCGTGGTGAAGGAAGGGTTGCTTGCCACCGTGAACGGGGTTCATGCCATGCACGACATCACGGAAGGCGGTGTACTTGGCGCGGTTTGGGAACTTTGCACCGCTTCCGGGGTTGGTGCCATCCTGATGGAAAAGTCCATACCCATCCGGCCGGAAACCTGCCAGTTCTGCGACCACTTCGGGTTGAATCCTTTGAGACTCATTTCAAGCGGCAGCATGCTCATGGCCTGCCCGGACGGGGAGTCCATGGTGAAGGTTCTCGGAGAAGCCGGAATTGCGTCTACGGTGATTGGCAGGATTTTGGCTGAGGATGATTTGATTGTTGCAGCACGAAATGGTGGCCCGATCGTGATGATGCAGAAAGCAACTGAACTTGTGGCAATAGAAGCGCCGGAAGCCGATGAAATTTATAAAGTTTTGGCGTGAAGAGCATCTTGATGTATGATGAATAAATGGAGATGCGCATAAGCCGGTAGGAGGCAATATGAAGAAACTTCCAATTGGGCTGGATGATTTCAAGGCCATTCTGGACAATGAATACCGGTTTGTCGATAAGTCGTTGTTTATCCGGGATATCATTGATGAACCTGTTCAAGTCCTTTTGATTGCCCGTCCACGCAGGTTTGGCAAAACCCTCAACTTGTCGATGCTGCGCTATTTCTTTGAAAAATCTCCTGTAAATCGCGCCGTATTGTTCCATGACCTTGCCATTTGGCAACAGGGAGAAAGATACACCAGTGAACAAGGGAAGTACCCCATCATAACACTCACGTTCAAATCGACCAAGATGCAAAAATGGTCGGACAACTATCAGCTGTTGTGTTACGCAATAACCAACGAATTTCACAGGCATCGGTATCTGCTGGATGATGGCCATCTTTCTGTTCAGAACGCGAGGACGTATCTGTCCTATCTTGATGGCAATGCAAGTGAGAGCGCGAACGGCGGCAGCATGGCATTTCTCTCGAAACTGCTCAGTGAGCATTACGGTGAAAATACCATTATCCTGTTGGATGAGTATGATACCCTCCTCAACGAGGCATGGATCCACGGTTTCTATGACGAAGCCATTGCCTTTTTGCGCGTTTTCATGAATGAGACCTTCAAAAACAATCTATTCCTAAAGAAAGGCATTATCACCGGCATCTTTCGGGTAGCCAAGGAGAGCATCTTCAGCGACATGAACAACCTGAAAGTATCAACCCTTCTCAGCGAGAACTACAAGGAATATTTCGGATTTACGGAGAAGGAGGTTCTCGAATTACTGGAAGAGTTTAGTATGCAAGACCGGGCCCAAGATGTGGCAAGTTGGTACAATGGTTACCGCTTTGGCATGGATAAACCGGTTATCATCTATAATCCATGGTCAATTGTCATGTTTTTCAATGAGAAATTCCTGAAACCCTATTGGGTAAACACAAGTGGCAATGTCATCATCCGGAAACTGGCCACGGAAGGCAAGCGCACGGTTCAATTGAGCATTCAGGACTTGCTGGAGGGCAAATCGATACCGGATGTTCAAATCGATGAAAACATCATATACAGCGAGATTATGAAATCAGATACGGCAATATGGTCCTTCATGCTGATGAGCGGCTATTTGAAGCCGGAGACTACCGTATTGCGGAATGGAAGCATTTTCTGCACGCTGGTGCCGCCCAATCAGGAAATCTACCATTTTTTCCGGAACATGCTGCGAACCTGGTTCGAGGAGGCAACCCAGGCCGGCGATGGGCAGGAGATGCTGTCGGGCCTTGTCAAGGGCGAATTGCCTGCTTTCCGGAATCATTTCACCAATATGGTGCTGCGCATGGTGAGTTTCAATGATGTTGGGGATGACACCTCAGAAAGCTTTTATCATGCTTTTGTCCTGGGCATGCTAGTCACCCTGGATGGTACCCACGAAGTCAAGTCGAATCGGGAATCGGGGTATGGCCGATACGATGTCATGATCATCCCAAGAGATTTGTCAAAAAAGGGAGTGGTCATCGAGTTCAAGAAGGCGGACCGTTATGGAGATGAATCCATTGAATCCGCGCTCGATACCGCCATGGTTCAGATTGAGGAAAAACGGTATGTCGAAGAGCTGCATGCCCGAGGTGTGAAGGATGTTGTCAAGCTGGGCATCGCGTTCAAGGGAAAGAGGGTCTTGATGCGGATGACCTGATGCCGCTAATTGTCACCGGCAGAGAGATAATAGTCCATTGATGGACTCCCAAGCTTCATTAAAAAGGAGAAAAATCATGAAATACGCATCCCCACTATTCATCCTCCGCGATAAGTGTGAAACCGGGTTGTTTCCAGTTCTTGAGCGCTTGAAGGCGATCGGCTACGATGGGGTCGAGTTTCTCGGCTTCTTTGGCCAGGATCCGGAAGCGGTTGGAAAAAAGATGAAGGAATTGCAATTGGAACCGGTTGGAAACCATGTAGACTACGCAGCTTTCTCTGCGGACCCTCTTGGTGTGATAGCAACACATAAAACCGTAGGATGCCGGTATATCACGATCGGTGGCCGATTCAATGCAGTTCATGATGCGGACCAGAAATCTGTACAGGTTGAATCACCCGATGCCGGTCAGACCATCAGACAGGTTGAAACATTCGATATAGACCTTTTCTCTGAATGGACCGGGACTGTCACGAAAATCGGCCAAATGTGCCGGGAAGAGGAAATCACCCTGTTGTTTCACAATCATGCCAACGAACTGAAACAGCTTGTGGATGGAAAGCAGCTGTTGGCCTGCCTGATGGATTCGGTGCCGCCGGAGTCGCTATCCCTTGAACCGGATTTGGGCTGGATGTCCATCGCCGGGGCATCGCCGCTG
>JANYKF010000059.1 GCA_025361665.1 Clostridiaceae bacterium | reverse complement strand
CGCCCATGACATTCCAGATCCGGTTCCGGAAATAGCGCAGGGCATTTCCCCTGTCCTTTCCTTCATAGGCGTAGTTGAGGATGGCCTTCACGGAAAAGGTTCCGGGGAAACTTCCTTTTTCCACCTGGTAGTTTTCCAGATCCTTCGTCAGCATGCGCTGCATGATGCCGTCGGTATAAAGGGGAATGCTGCAGACCAGCGCCGTGGCCAGCATGGTGCCGAGGAGCAGGCAAATGATCATCCAGAGGTTGCTGGACATCCGCCGTAAAACCAAGCGAAACAATGTACCGCCTCCTATCTGATTATCACCATTTCTCCAAGTTCCAGGCCCTTGACGATTTCCACTTCCGGATCGGACTGGATGCCGACTTCAACATCCCGCTCCTCCCGGAGGTTGTTCTTGAGCACGTTCACGTATGTGCGGCCGAAGTTTTTCTGCAGGGCATATTTGGGCAGCACGATCGTGTTTTCGCGCAGGTCGAGTGTCGCGACGATCTGCGCGTCCAAACCGATGCGGATGTCTTTCGGCAATCCGGTTACGGCGACCAGGACGGTGTTCTTCATGGACTCCTTCGCATCGATTGGCAAGTCAATCGGAGTCATGACCACTTCGCCCTGATAGACAATGTTATCAATCGTCACGGTCACCTTCATGCCCGTAACGAAATCTCCAACCCTGTCATCCGAGTACCGCAGCTGCAGTTTTTCGGGATCCGCCACGGTGACAACCGTTGCGTACGTGTCGA
The DNA here is from genome assembly GCA_025361665.1 of Clostridiaceae bacterium. Lineage (GTDB taxonomy): Bacteria > Bacillota > Clostridia > DSM-8532 > DSM-8532 > JAEWSN01. The sequence continues at coordinate 4,315 of JANYKF010000059.1, read as the reverse complement.
TCCAGTCGCCGGTCTTGACATCCGTGACATAGATGACATCCCCGTCTATCGGAGATACCAGGTTGGCCTCGTTGAGCGCCCGTGTCAGCGTCTGCAGGCGGATGGCGTTGGATTCCAACTCCAGCCGCGCCATGGACAGGTTGTATTGCATTTGCTTGTTCCTGGATTCCGCCTCCACCCGGGTCATATCCGGATTGCTGCTGTTGGCGGCGCTTTCCACGTCTAACACCCGCTTTGCCTCGTCGTATCCGAGCTGCGCCCGTTCAAGTGCGATACGCTGGAGCTTGATGTCATCGTTCAGCGTTTCGGTATCCAGGGTAGCCAGTATGTCTCCCTTTTTCACCTTCTGCCCGATCTTGACCTTCATGAGTTCCAGTCGGCCTCCGCGTTCGGTGAACTGGATGTTCGACTGGGAAACGGATATGAAACGGCCGGTTACCCGGATCTTCCGCTCAATCGTCCCTTTCTTCACTTCAAGGGTCTCATAGGTGATTTTTTCCGGCACCTTGAGCGGTGGCGCCAGGGTCACTTCCTCCTGGGGGAGCATCGAGCACCCGGCGGAAAGCAGAAGCGTCGCGGAAACGGCCGCCAGCAGGACCCGAATGCCATGTTTCCGCTGCCGTGCGGGTTGAAGTCGGGAAATCAGGTTCATGTCGGAGCACCTCGTTTTTCTTCCAAGCAAGGAAAAGCGCAACCGGTGGGCTGCGATTTCAATGCGCGTGATGGATCGTTCCATATTCTGCTTCTACCCTGAAAATGCGCTGTGTGGGTAGTGAAAATCAAATAAAATCATGAGCGCATTTTCATGGCTTCCTGATGCTTCAAGGCGAAGCATCTATCTTCTATCATGATAGCATGCATGAAGGGTGAATTTAAGACCAAATCCGTTTTCTGGTCGGAAGAATGTCGCATCCGGTCGGTATTTCACTCTTTTGGTGACACCATTTCCGATTGTCCGCTCCGGGTGAAACTTCTTTCATCCTTTTCATGCCCGGTTTTCCGCGGATGATGAGAGGCGGCACGAAAAAGGTCCGCCGGCCAAACGGCCGACGGACCATCCGGATGGAAAACCGGAACGATCCAATCAGCTCAGATGCTTGAACTGGGGCAGCCATTCACGATTGGCCAGGAACATTTCGTCCACCATCGACTTGATTTCAGCAAGGCTCAGCACGGACGAGGTAAGCGGGTCGAATGCGATCGCATGGAAAATCTTGCGTGGATCCCCTTCCATCGAGCCCTGGACGGCAAGTTCCTCGCAGCGGGCACTCGTGTTGACCATCACGGCCAGTTGATCCGGCAGGGGGCCGACATGAATCGGATCGAGCCCGCGCGGGGAGGCCAGCACAGGCACTTCGACGCAGCAGCCTTCCGGCAGGTTGTCAATCAGGCCGAAATTACGCACGTTTCCATTGAATTCGAACAGGGACCCGTCTCCGAAACAGGCATTGAAGATGGATGCCGCGTACTCGTGACCCCGCGCGAGGTCCACGGTCTCCTTCATCATCCACTTGTCGAATTCTTCTTTCCAGTCGTCTTCCCGTCTCAGGTACTCATTGAGGATATAGGCATAGATGCCGGGATTCCAGCCGGTTCCGGCGGTGCAGTATTTCTCGATGAGGTCCGGGCGTTTGCGGAACCAGGCATTGTATTCGGAATTGTGGCCGCTGGATTCCGTCACATAATAGTCCAGGTGCAGGAACATTTCATTGCGTACCTGCTCCTCGTTGTAGATCTCCGGCTTTTCCATGGCAGCCCGGATGAGCGGGTAGGCATCGTTTCCGTTCCACTTGTAATCCAGGTAAAACGCCTGATGGTTGATGCCGGCACAGCGGTAGGTAATTTCCGACATCGGCGCGCCTATCCACTTGGCCAGCATTTCCGCCGTGCCCTGCACGCTGTGGCACAGACCTGAAATCGCCACGTCACTCACACCCTTCATGGCGCGGCAAAGCATCGCCATGGGATTGGTGTAGTTCAGGAAAATGGCCTTGGGGCAGTATTTTTCGATGTCCTTCACGATTTCGAGCATCTCGGGTATGGTGCGGAGTGCCCGGAAAATGCCAGCCGGACCCCGCGTGTCGCCCACGTTGATGTCGACCCCGTATTTCTTTGGAATCTCAATGTCATGGCGCCAGATCTGCACACCGCCGGACAGGATCGTGCAGAGCACGCCATCCGCGTCCCTGAGGGCCTCGGCACGGTCCGTCGTGGAGATGACCTTCGCGGGATATTGGCCCGCAGCCACAATCTTGTTGATCGCCCGGGTAATGTAGGCCAGCCTTTCGGGATTGATGTCCATGAGGGCAATGGTGCAGTCTGAAAAAGCCGGGAAGGAGAGGATGTCCTTTACGAGACCGCGGGTGAAGCCGAAACTGCCGGCTCCGATGAATGCGATTTTCTTCATGTTTTTTTCCTCCATGGCGATGATTGTGTTCCGGCACCGCCATTTGACGTGTGGCAAACGGTTTCGGCACCTATCCATCATTGTATGGAAATTTCCCCTCCGATGGTATGGCGGGATGCGGGCACGATATGGCATAATGTTGGAAAAGAGAATGGATCGCGTGCAGCGGAAAGGAATCGCAGCCATGACGGAGCCCGTTGAATTTGTCCGGCAGAATCTGCTTGACCTCGACATGATCCAATGCGGATCCGAAGTCTGCCAGCCGGGGCACAGCTTCGGTCCCGCTGTGCGGGACCATTATCTCATTCACTTCGCGCTTTCCGGAAAAGGGATGTTCCAGACGGAAAGAAAAACATGGACGCTCCGTGAGGGGGACGGTTTTCTGATTTTCCCCCATGACGTGACGTTTTATCAGGCCGATGACCAGGACCCGTGGCAATACGCCTGGGTGGGTTTCCAAGGCACGAAAGCCGACACATGGGTGCGTCAGGCGGGTCTGACGGCAGAAAAACCCGTCTTCTCGGCACGCGACGGTTTCATCCGCCAATGCTTCCGGCAGATGATCGGAGCCGGAACGATGGGTGCGGGGCGGGAGCTCCGCCTTCTGGGGATTCTGTACCTGTTCCTCTCTGAACTCGCCGAGATGGCCGGACCGGCGCATGGCGCTTCCGGTAAACCGAATCGGAAGGAAGAGTACGCGAAAAAAGCGCTGGATTATTTCCGGGTGCATTATGCGAGGCCGATCGGCGTTTCCGACGCAGCCGCCCATGTCGGCCTCGACCGCAGCTATTTCAGCGAAGTGTTCCGAGAGGTGGCCGGCCAGCCGCCCCGCGATTTTCTCATCCATCTGCGCATGGAAAAGGCCTGCCAGTTCCTGCAGAACCCAGGCCTTTCCATTGGCGATATCGCAAGGAGTGTCGGATATGACGACCCGCTCCTGTTTTCAAAAGTATTTAGAAAGAATCTAGGCGTCTCCCCGAGCGCATTCAGGCAATCCGCTTATCCTGCTTCCGGTTCCCCAGCATCCGGTTGAGGCAGTCCCAGTCCGTTTCACGCTCAATTATCTCGTCGAAGGAACCGTCCCCGGATGCAAAGGTCTCCACCTGCCGGATATACTCATTCGATGACATGTCGCCCGATATGAAGAGGCCGGCCAGAAAGGCAAGCTTTTCTCCTCTGGTCAAATCGCAAATCAGCAGATTCCCCATCATGTGTCACCCCATTCATTGGCGCGTGAGGGCCTTTTTCACAGAATCCTCAACGCTTTATTGACTTTCGTCATTATCATTATACCAATGGGATGGGCTGGAATCAATGGGACCAGAGTCGCACCGATCCATGGGACCTTGCGCTCAGACGCCCCGGATGCCGTTTTTCTTCTCTTCCGCCGGCAGAAGGCGCATGAAGATGAACCCGATGATGAATAGCAGGACCAAAGGCAATACGGTCAGGTTGGGCCTGTTTTTGATGATGCTCGCGGTCAGGACCATCAGCAGCGGGCCCAGAAAATCGGCACCCTTCCCGAAAATGTTGAACAACCCGAAATACTCGTTCGAATGCTCCTTCGGGATGATGCGGGCGAAGTAGGATCGGGAGAGCGACTGGATGCCGCCTTGGAACATGGCCACACAGACAGCCAGAAACCAGAATTCCCATGCCCTGTCCAGCTGGAGCGCAAACAGGGCGATGCCCATGTATCCGATGATGCACACCTCGATGAGCCGCCTTGTATTGAAGCGCTGCGCGAGGCGTCCAAAGACGATGGCACAGGGAAATGCGATAACCTGCGTGAGCAGAAGCGCCAGAATCATCTGGGTGCTGCTGATGCCGACCGTATCCCCATAGGAGGCCGCCATGCCGATGATCGTATAGACGCCGTCGATATAGAAGAAAAACGCAATCATGAAG
>JANYKF010000513.1 GCA_025361665.1 Clostridiaceae bacterium | reverse complement strand
GATGACGACATGCTGGCCCATCAGGTCCACTTTGTTGACGGAACCTTGAAGCTGCGGATACTGGCGGGGATTCGGACCCATGAAAGGGAGGATGCGCCCTCCGTTTTCAATCAGCAGCGAAGCGCCGATCGCGACAATCAGGATGTTGATGCGCGGCGCCGTCCGGAGGGGCTTGTAGCAGATGCGTTCGAGCGCGACGCCGAAAACGGCGCAGACCACCATGGAAACGAACAGGGCGAGAACAAGGTTTCCAGGAGTCGCACCCATGGCATTCAAAACGAAATACCCCGTGTAGGCGCCTATCATCAGCATGTCGCCATGGGCGAAGTTGATGAGCCGGACTATGCCGTACACCATGGTATACCCAAGCGCAATGAGGGCGTATATGAAACCCAGGGTAAAGCCGTTGATCAGTTGCTGCAACAGCATGATTCACCTCGTCTGGAAAACGGGAACAAGTGCATGTGCAGCACTTGTTCCCGTCTTGCCGTTCTTCCGTTCTCAGCGAAATGGTAAGGAGCCGGTTACGGGTTGACCGTTCCGGAATATTCCGTGGTGAGCTTGCCATCGGCGCCCTTGATGATTTTCAGCATGACGGCGGATTTGACGGGGTTGCGCAGTTCATTGAACTTGATCTGGCCGGTGACGAACTTCTTGTTCGTCTCCATCATGGCTGCCTGAAGCTTGAGAGGATCCGTGCCGCCTTTCGCGATGGCATCGGTCAGGATGTTTGTGGCGTCATAGGCGAGAGCGGCGAGTGCGTTCGGGGTTTCACCGTTGTACTTGGCCTTGTAGGCCGCGACGAATTTCTCTACTTCGGGATCCTTTGCATCGGGTGCATAGTGGTTCGAGTAGTAGCAGTCGATCACTTCGTCGCCGGCGTTGTTGGTGATTTCATCCCAGCCGTCCGCACCAAGCATGGGAACTGTGATGCCTTGTGCGCGGACTTGCTTGGAGATGACGGAAACGGTGCTGTAGTAATCCGGCAGGAAGAGAACCTGCGGGTTTGTTCCGGCGATTTTCGTGAGCTGGGCGTTGAAATCGGTGTCTCCCGTGTTGTAGGATTCCTCGGCTACGATTGTTCCGCCCAATGCCAGGAATTTATCCTTGAAGTTCTTGCTGAGGCCCTTTGAATAGTCGTTTGCATTGTCGAACAGGATGGCGGCGGTTTTGCCCTGCAGGGTTTCATAGGCGAACTGGGCGACGACCTGGCCCTGGAAGGAGTCGTTGTAGCAGGCGCGGAAGATGAAATTGCCTGCCGCGGTGACCGTGTCGTTTGTCGAGGAAGGGGAAATCATGACGATTTGCTTCTGCTGCGCTTCATTCGTGATGGCCAGCGAGCACTTGCTGGTGAGGGCACCGACGATGCCGACGACCTTGTCGCTGGAAACGAGCTTCTTGAAGGCGTTGGTGGTCTTGGCCGGGGTGGCTTCGTCGTCTTCGACGATCAGTTCGATCTTCTTGCCGTTGATGCCGCCTTTGGCATTGAGTTCCTCGGCGAACATCTTGGCCGCGTTGACGGATTGCACGCCGTAAGTGGCTACCTGACCGGTGATGGGCATGATCACACCGATCTTGATGGTGCCGCCTGCGCCGCAGGCGGACAGAAGCAGGGCGAGGACCAGGACGGACGCGAGCAGAATCGAGAGCTTTTTCCTGTTTCTCATGTGTTTCCCTCCGCAATAAAATAAATGAGGATCCTGCCAGTATTCATCATCATTCAAATACCTTGCAACACCCTCGTTGTTGATGAATTATAACATAACGGATCCTGCATGACAAGCGTGATATTGCATCGCTGCGACGCTGCGGCCGCCATATTTTGCCGCCTTCCCCGCACCTTTTCCGCAGCAAGCGCGGATTGTGTCCGGAGAAAGCGGAGCACGCGCCTGAAAGCCTGCGGATCGGACCTGAAGGGTTGGATTCGCGCATCCCCTAAGGGAAAACATACACATGAATAAAGAACAAATGTTTGTAAAATAAGCGGACATCCTATATAATGAGGGTGGACTTTACATGCTTCGCGGAGAATCACCAGGAAGATCTGTGAATGCGTCCGAATCCAATGGTGATTCTCGTGCAAAAAGTCGATTTTCGACTTTTTCATGCAAGTTGCATTTTGCAACTTGCATGCATCCGGCGGCATTTGCCGCCGGATGGCACCGAATCACGTGATTCGGTGTGTTGAAGGCACAAAATGTGCCTTCAACATGCAGGATGTCAGAGACATCCTGCATAAAAACTCACAAAAGTGAGTTTTTACACCAGAATCAATGGTTCTTGTTAATGGTTCTTGTTATATGAACAGCACATTCACAGGGGGGAAATGAAAGTGGACCGGAGGTGTTTCCGCGATGAAACTGATGGACAAGCTTCAGATATTGGCAGATTCGGCGAAGTATGACGTTTCCTGTTCTTCCAGCGGAGTGGAGCGCGGCAGGAAGGCGGGAACCGTGGGAACCGCCTCCCTGGCTGGGATTTGCCACAGCTGGGCGGACGACGGCCGGTGCGTCTCCCTGCTGAAGGTCCTCTTTTCCAATGCCTGCGTTTATGACTGCGCGTATTGCGTGAACCGGGTTTCGAACGATATCCCGCGCGCCAGCTTCACGCCGGACGAAATGGCCGAACTGACCATCCGCTTCTACCGACGCAACTATATCGAGGGGCTGTTTCTGAGTTCCGCCGTGAACGTCAGCCCGGACCACACCATGGAACACATGGTGCGGGCGCTCGGAAAACTCCGCCGCGAATA